>JACNFR010000031.1 GCA_014384555.1 Candidatus Nitrosopumilus sp.
TTGTTTGGTTTGTTTTGATTAGGGTTGTTTGGTTTGTTTGATTTCTTTTGATTAGGGTTGTTTGGTTTTTTCTTTGGTTCTTCACTAACTAATTTTTTATACAGTTTGAATGCCTGTTCAACATTTTGATTATTGTGAACAATTGCCCTAACAGCTTTAATCATAGAAACAGGATGTTCGGATTGCCAGATGTTTCTGCCCATATCGACGCCAACTGCACCGCCTTTGATTGCATTGTAAGTTAATTGTAAAGCATCACGTTCTGGAATTTTCTTTCCACCTGCAACAATGATTGGTACGGGGCAGGATTGAACAACTTTTTCAAAATTATCACAATAGTAAGTTTTGACAATATGTGCACCTTGCTCTGCAGCTACTCTGCATGCCAAGGACAAATATCGAGCATCCTTTCCAAGTTCTTTTCCAACTGCAGTGACGGCCAATACAGGTAATCCATATTTTTCAGCCTCACTGACTAGTTTTCCAAGATTTACAATAGTTTGATATTCATATTTTGAGCCAACAAAGATAGACATTGCAAGGGCACTAGCATTTAGTCTGATTGCATCTTCAATAGATACAGTAATGTCTTCTTGAGACAAGTCCTCGCCAATAATACTTGAACCTCCAGAGACTCTTAACACCATTGGAGTATCAGTGGTTGCAGATACAGATGATCTTTGAACACCTCTTGTAACCATAAGAGAGTCACAATGTTTCAATAGAGGAGCAATGACTTTTTTTGGATCTTCTAATTTTTCAGTCGGGCCAAGAAAATATCCATGGTCAACTGCCAACATCAATGCACGGTTATTTTGTGGTTTAATTATTCTAGAAATTCTATTTTGTAATCCCCAGTCCATATCTCTTCGATTTTGAAACAATGAAAATCCCTTCTTAAGCGTTTCTTATTTTGTAATAATTATCTTCATAGCATTTTCACCAGAACGTGCATGATCAAATGCTTTTTGAGAATCAGAAATAGTATAGGTATGAGTGATTAATTGTTTCACATCAATTTGAGAAGACTCGATTAGATCAAGTGCTTCTTTTGTATCAGAATCAGATGCAGCATAACTAGTAACCAGAGTAATCTCTTTTGAATAAATTTTACTCATGTCTAAATCCAGTTTTGCACCTTTTGATGGGACTCCAAACATCATCACGGTGCCACCTTTTCGCACCATGTCTATCGCATCATCTAATGCTTTGAGACTACTTGTAGCAACTATTGCCACATCAATTCCACGATTATCAGTATTATCCAAAATTTTTTGTTTTCTAGTATCATCCATCGAGTTTATTGAATCAGTAATGTTGAATTTTTTTGCAAAATCCAATCTAAAATTATTTACATCAAAACAGAAAATTTTTGAAAACTTTTTAGCATGAGCAAGCATCACATGCATCATTCCAGTTGGACCGACTCCAAAAATTGCTGCAGAATCACCTTCACGGTAAGAAAACTTGGACCAGGCCCTAACACAGCAAGCCAAGGGCTCAATCATTGCAGCTTCCTCAAAACTAAGAGAATCAGAAATTTTTAAAACGCCACCATGAGAAACATTCCATGCAGGAACAACATATTCTTCAGACAGACCACATGGAGAAAGATTAGTTTCATAGTATTTTTGACACATTGTCTCATAACCATGATTGCAATAATGACAATCATAACATGGAACATGGTGATGTGTGAATACCCTATCACCTTTTTTGAAATCAATTACATCAGAACTAACATCAATTACAATTCCAGAGGGTTCATGTCCCAAACGCATTGATGGTTGACCATATTGACCAAAGACTTTTTCCAAATCAGAACCGCAAATTCCACAAGCTTGCATCTGTACTAAAATTTCACCAGACGTCAATCGAGGTTTTTCTATCTCATCTACAGAAATTACAGATGGTTCTTTAACAGATGCAGTTTTCATGGTTGAGTATCAGAAATTTGATTATAAGTAGATTATACGCCGAGAATCTTCTTCAACATTACCCTGTAATCAACTTCAGTTTTCTCACTTCCAGCTGCAGGTAATGAAAATACGAGAGTTGATTTTTCAGCTCGAAGTGTAGTTAATTCATCGTTAATAGATTCTGTAATATCATCACTAACTAAAACAAGACCAACATCAGAATCATCAGTCAAGATTTTAATTTCCTCTAATGCTTTTTGAGGATCCTCAGAAATTTTACCTGGAATTCCAGCTAATTGGAAACTAGTGACAAAAGATTTGCTTCCAACAGTAAATATTTTCACAGTTGAGAATTTTCTCCATTCTAATTTAACCCTTTTTGGAGGATAGGAGATCAAGAAAGATTGATTTAGTTTGAAAAACTAGTGAATTCATGGCAGAAATTGACACTCAAAAAGACGTCTATTTGTTCCTACATGGAAGAATGGATCTTAAAGAAAAAGCAACAAATGCATTGACTGGAAAAGGATTTTCAGCAGACAAAGTCATCATGGCTTTACCAACTAAAGTTGGAAATGTTGGAGATTATATGGCAATGTTATGGATGCCTCCAAATCCAGACCACATCAAGATTCAACAAATTACCAAAGTTGAAGAAGTAGAACCAGAAGGGATGGTCGGTCTTTGGAAAGGAGCTTCAAAAGAAGATATAGATTCTATTCCGTTAGTATAGACTAGCTGAATCCAGCCCCAAAATCTGTACCTTTTTCTAAAACATCACTTGAATCAGAATTTTTTAATTTTCTATAAAGTAATGTTTCATAAACCATTTTCAAGGCTTCTTCATCATCAAGATCACAATCGTCTTTGATCTGATTTTTGTATTTTTCTAGTTTAGCAACATCTTGTTCATCAGGAGAAATATCATCATGAAGCATAAGATTTGCAATTTTTTCTATTTCAGAATTTTGTTGGTCGTCATTCATAATTCTATAAAGATTTTCTAGTTATTAATAAGTTCGAATGAATGTCACAAATCATCAATTAAACCCGAAAGAAAATCAGAAAATTCATCATCAGAAAAAACAATCTCCTCCACCTGATTTTGATTTCTAGCAAGATGTGCAGATTCTAAATGATAACAAGTAGTTTTCCCATTTAATTTGCCAAAGTAAAATCCAGGACAAGAGCAGTAATTACAATCAGGATCAATCCAATGTTCTTGACCTTTTCCAACAACAGTCCAAATCTTTCTTTGAGTTGGTTCAAAAACATGTAACTTTACACGTTTTTCAGAAACAATAGATTGAATTCTCTCCAGATCTTTGTTCACAAGGGTTTAATCAGATATCTACAGTATAACTTTGATGCTGCAAACTAGAATCATACCATCAAAACCTGCACTAATTTTAGAAGGGAAGAAAAAGAATCTAATCGTTACAGATATCCATATTGGATTTGAAAACAGCATGGAATCAAACCAAATATTCGTAGGTAAAAATTCAACAACAAATGAATCAATACAAGAATTGTCTCAAATTATAGATTCAGAAAAACCAGATTCGGTGATTTTGTTAGGAGATATCAAATCAAGTATTAAAAATATATCAAGAAATGAATGGGATGAAGTTCCATTATTTTTTAAAAGAATAAGAGAAAAATGCGATGTAATTTTAATCCCAGGCAATCATGATGCAAACATTCAGAGATTAGTACCAGACAATATTTCAATGATTAGTTCAACAGGAATGGTTGAAGAAAATGTTTTGTTGACACATGGACATACAATGCCATCAGAAAACTTTTCTCATGTTGACAAGATTATCATGGGTCATGTTCATCCAGTTTTTTTCCAAGAAGATTCAGTAATGAATGGTCAAAGAGTATGGATTTCAATCAAAACAGAAAAAGAAAATATTTTTCCAAATAAAACAGGAGAAATCGAAATTATAATAATTCCATCATTTAACAAATACTTTTACGCAACACATAGAAAGCAATACAAAAAATCGATTTCTCCAATCATCAATAAAATAAAAAAAATATCAAAAGCAAAAATCATTACATTGGATGGAACAATTATAGGAAATGAATCAAATATCAATCAAGTAATTTGATCAGATAAATTTAGTTACAAACATTCCTTTGATAGCACAGCTAGGACATCTTTGTGATTTTGCCCATGTTTTGACAGTTTCAGAATATGCAACACGCATTTCATAAGAATTGCCACAATTTTGGCATGAAACATTTGCAGGGTAACTACTCTTGTTCCAATCATCATTGGGTTCACGCATAAATTTAGCAATCAGATCTCTTCCTTTTTCAGAAATACGATAAAGAGTTAGATCATGAAATCCAGGCTTATCATCAAACGGAATTCTTTGTACAAGTTCATTTTCATCAAGGAAGACCAAAATATCTTTGAGTTTAAATTCTGCAATCTTTATTTTCACAAAATTTTTCTTTACACTGTTTTTTAAATAAACAAATCTAATTCCATCAACATCAAACTTCTCAATTTTACTTAGAACTTCATCAAGTTCATCATCAGAGAATTTTTTTGCCATATACTTTTTTAGAATACTTGTGTTTATGTTTTTAAAAATTATTCATATTCATCATAAGGCTCTATAGGATCTTTTGTGGTTTTATTATGTCTTAACCACTCTAATGTTTTTACAAAAGAATCGGCTAATTCCATAGTAGTTAATACAGGAATTCCTAATTCAAGAGATTTTCGTCTGATTTGATATTCATCATCAAGCATTCCAACATATTTTTCCAAAGTGGACGTACTTGGAATATTTATGATAAAGTCAATTTTTCGCTCATATAATAAATCAGAAATATTTGGTTTTCTTTCAGGTTCTGAAATTTTATGTACAATCTCAACTTCACCAATTTTTTCCTCAAAGAACTCTGCAGTATGTTCTGTTGCTAAAATTTTGAATCCCAATTGTTTGAGTTTTGCAATTGTTGGAAGTAATTTTTCTTTATTTTGAGCGCCGCCAACAGTCACTAATGCAGAGCCCTTATCAGGCAAATTATACCCAACAGATGTCAATCCTTTAGATAATGCATCATAGAAACTATTTCCAAAACATGCAGCCTCACCAGTAGATTGCATTTCAACACCTAATGCAATATCTGCACCTTCTAATTGCATAAAGGAAAACTGTGGAACTTTAATTCCATAATTAGTAATTTTTTGCCATTTATTTTCAGGGATTTTAGGCAGAGGTTTGTCTAAAATTGCCTTGGCAGCAAGAGCAATCAGGTTTGTTTTCACTAATTTTGAAACAAACGGCATAGAACGTGAAGCTCGGATGTTTAGCTCTATCACATACACATGATCATCATGAACTAAAAATTGCAAATTGAATGGCCCTTTAACATTAAATGTCAGAGCAATCTTTTTGGTATATTCGTTTATGGTTTCAATAATTTTATTGCTTAAACGCCATGGCGGAATTACCATCATAGCATCTCCAGAGTGAACACCCGCACTATCAATATGTTCAACAATTGCTCCAATTACAACTTCTTTTCCATTACTAATTCCATCCACGTCTACTTCAAGTGAATTTAACATGAATTTTGAAATTACAACAGGATGATCAGGAGAGACATCTGTTGCTTCTTTCACATATGTTTTTAATTCTTCTTGAGACCAAACAACTTTCATTGCAGCACCTGATAAAACATAAGAAGGTCTAACAATAACAGGGAACTCAACTTCCTGAGCAAACGATTTTGCTTCATTGAGATTAGAGAAGGCTTGCCATTGTGGTTGTTGTATGTGTAATTTATCAAGTTCTGCACTAAATTTAGAACGATCTTCTGCTCTATCAACATCTTGTGCACTTGTACCCAAAATATTCACACCATGTTGTGCAAGACCAGGAGTCAAGTTATTTGCAGTTTGTCCACCAACACATGTGATAATTCCTTTAGGATTTTCAAATTCTACAATATCCAAAATTCTTTCTTGAGTTAGTTCCTCAAAATACAATCGTGTACAAATATCATAATCAGTTGAAACTGTTTCAGGATTACAATTAACTACTGAAACATTTTTTTCTCCATTTTCTTGAAGACCCCAAACCATGTTTACTGTACCCCAATCAAATTCAACACTACTACCAATTCGATAAGGGCCAGCCCCAAGAACTACAATTCCTTTTTCATCTTTAGGAACTTCGATATCATTAGAATGTCCACCATATGTCAGATACAGATAGTTGGTCACAGCAGGCCACTCAGCGGCCAACGTATCAATCTGTTTGACAGAAGGAATCACGCCTAGTTTTTTTCTCAAATCACGTATTTCATCAGGAGTTTTGTCTTTGGCACGAGCAATTTGTTTATCAGAAAAGCCCGTTTTTTTAGCCTCCCAAAGCAACGATTCATCAAGTTCGGATTTTTTGAGTTTTTCTTCAATGTTTACAATATTTTTTATTTTTTCTACAAACCAAGGATCAATAGTAGATAATTTGTAAATTCGTTCAACTGAAATTCCCATCTTCAATGCAATTGCAACATGATAAAGAATATGATCATCATGATGAGATAACTTGTATTCAATATCTTCTTCAGTGTATTTTTGACCATTTGTACGATTCAAAACTAATCCATCATTTCCAATATCCAACATTCTAATCGCTTTTTGAAATGATTCTTCAAATGTTCTACCAACTGCCATGACTTCACCAACAGATTTCATTGTAGGTCCAAGACGTCTATTCACTAGTTCAAATTTATCAAAATCCCATCTAGGATGTTTACATACAATGTAATCAAGGGACGGTTCAAAACAAGCTGTTGTATTTTTGGTGACTCTATTAACTAATTCAGATAAATTGTAACCCAATCCAATCTTTGCAGACATGTATGCCAAAGGATATCCAGTTGCTTTACTTGCTAATGCAGATGAACGTGAAAGTCTTGGATTAATTTCAATTGCAACATACTTGTCAGAATCAGAGTCAAGAGCATATTGAATATTGCATTCACCTACAATTCCAACATGTTTTGTTGCACGTAATGCTGCAGAACGTAACATATGATATTCATGATTATCAATTGTTTGGGATGGAGCAACTACAATATTATCACCAGTATGTGCTTTCATTGAAAGAACGTTCTCCATATTACAAACAATTACATTGTTTCCATCATAGTCTTGCATTACCTCATATTCAATTTGCTTCCAATGACCAATGTATTCCTCAACTAGAACTTGTTTGACAAGGCTAGCTTTGAGACCGCGCTCTACAATTTCATGTAATTCAATTTCATTGTAAGCAACACCACCACCTCGACCCCCCAGAGTATACGCAACTCGAATGATCACAGGATAGGACAGTTCTTCTGCTGCCTTTTTGGCATCTTCAAAATTATTTACAGTCTTACTTTTCAGAACAGGAACTCCACATTCATTCATAGAATCTTTGAAAAGTTGCCTATCTTCGGTTTTTTTAATACCCTGAATTTGAGTTCCAAGGACATTCACACCATATTTTTTAAGAATTCCAGCCTCATCTAGATTAACTCCACAATTCAGAGCAGTTTGCCCACCATATGCCAGCATGATTCCATCAGGTCTTTCTTTTTCAATAATTGATTCAACATATTCTGCATTAACTGGAAGTAGATACACTTGATCAGCAAATCTAGTATCAGTTTGAATCGTTGCAATGTTTGGATTAATTAAAACACTGTTTATTCCATCTTCATGAATTGCTTTAAGGCATTGACTTCCAGAATAATCAAATTCACCAGCTTCTCCAATTTTGATAGCACCACTACCCAGTACAAGAATTTTCTTTAGGGATTCATTTTTTGGCATTTTTTATTTCTCCATAAGTTGTTTTAATTCTTCAAAAACAAATTTACAGTCAAATGGACCAGGAGCAGCTTCAGGATGAAACTGCACTGCAATACAATTTTGTTTTTTATGTTTTATTCCTTCAACTGTTTTATCATCGGCGTTTGTAAACCATAATTTAAAATCGGATTTTTCAATAGATTCAGGAGTAATTCCATATCCATGATTCTGACTTGTAACATACACTTGATTGTTTTCTAAATTAATGCAAGGTTTGTTTTGTCCACGATGTCCATATTTTAGTTTGTAAGTTTCAGTGTTACCAGCAATTCCAATTATTTGTGCACCTAAACATATACCCAATGTAGGAACATTATTTTCAATTAATTTTTTAGCAGTGTCAATGGTATCAGGGCATTTTTGTGGATCACCAGGACCACTACTTAGCACAACACCCTTAGGATTATGAGACATTATTTTTTCATACGTAGTATCCCATGGAACTAAAATTGCCTTATAACCAAGTTCACGAATATTTCTCAAAATTGCATTTTTTGCACCAGTATCTACTACAACAATAGACTTTTCATTATTTCCAAATACCTGTTCTTCTTTTGTAGATACAACATCCATGAATTGTTCAGAATCATAATGCTTTGCAGATTTTAGTTGTTCTTTTATCAATTCAACATCAATCTCAGTATCAGATACGACAAGAGCAGCCATCATGACACCTCCGGTTCGAAGTTTTTTCGTCAACTCCCTAGTATCAATTCCAGAAATTCCAGGCACTTTTTCATCATTCATCCATTCATCCAGAGTCATAGTAAGATTCCAATGACTGGCAGTTAATGATAATTGATGTACCACTAAGCCTCGAATTTGCATTTTGCTAGATTCAAAGAATTTTGATATTCCATCATCATCTTTGATAGACGGATCAGGAACACCATAATTCCCAACTAGAGGATATGTTAAAGTGAGAATTTGACCATTGTATGACGGATCAGTGAGAGCCTCAGTATATCCAACCATCCCAGTATTGAAGACAATTTCGCCAAAAACAGTTGTAGAATAACCAAAACCTTGACCATCAAGAACAGTGCCATCATCAAAAATCAGTTTTCCAAACTTGTTTGCGTGGTTTGATTTCTTTGTAGTAATTGTGACCCTCGTAAAGTCCGAGTTATTATGAATTTAAGTTTTGTGCGTAATGAAGATTCAAAAAATTGATCGCAAAGAATGAAACTCGATCAAAGGGCTTGGAACTCTTCACTCCACTTGTGATAAGCGCGGATCATTTCAGTTGAAACACTTGGTTTTCTTCTTTCCATAATATTTTTGAAATCAGCTGTTGTGAGATCTCTTGGTTGAATTGGAGATTCGCCTTCAACTGGTTCATGATAATCAGGAGCGTTGAAAATTTCATGAACAGTTTTAATTTGTGCTGCTTGGCAGACATCTTTGATATCACTTGCACTGTATCCGTCAAATAATTTTGCCAAATCCCTATTGTTCACACTCATATTTTTATTTAATTTAGCAGTATATTGACTAAAGAGATTTTCTCTAGCTTCTTGTGTAGGTAAGGAAACATAAATTCTCTTTTGGAATCTTCTAAGAAATGGCCAGTCAAGACTCCATGGTTTGTTTGTCGCTCCAATTACATAAAGCATCAATTGTTTACCTTTACTATTAACACCATCCATCTCAGTTAAGAATTGGTTTTTAGTTCTAACTTCTCCACCAACTTCACTACTTCTAGAACCCAATAGAGAATCAACTTCATCTACAAATAAAATTACAGGTTTACCTTCTTTCTCAGCATATTGTCTTGCCATTGCAAATAATTTTGAAACATTCTTTTCTGCCTCGCCCAGCCATTTACTCATCATAGATGATGCATCCACATTTATGAAATAACCATCCATCTCATTTGCAGTTGCTGCTGCAAGCATAGTTTTTCCAGTTCCAGGTGGACCGTATAGTAACATTCCTTTTGGCCATCCAAGTGGAAACAAGTCAGGTCTTTTAGTAGGATATACAATGGATTCACGTAATGCGCTTTTTGCATCATCTAATCCAATGACTTGATCCCAAGTAACATCAGGTTTTTCTTTCATAATTAATTCTTCAAAATCATTTTCATTTTCTTGTCTTTGAACAGATTTCTTTTGCTCTTCATCAGAAGCTTTAGGATCAACTGCAGGCTCAACTCCATGAGCCTGTTGTAATGCAGTAATTCTTCCATGGTAAGAATTACATCGATCTTTGTAAATTTGATTTAATTTACTGGTAGGGTAAAGTTGTAATAATTTCACGAGGGCATCAATTGCATGTTGATAATGAGTGATTGCCATACCACGTGCACCTTGAGAATCAAATTTGATGGCTTCAGAAGCATATTTGCTTGCTGTGTTTTCTAATTCTTGGGGGGCTAAACTCATCTTAATTACCTACGCATTATCTCCTTGAGAATTTTCTAGGTATCCTACGGTGTGAATCTCAGTAGCAAAATTGGTTAAATTAATTGCACTTGTTTCATGTTCATTATAATCAGGTCCGTCAAGATATTTTTTTTTAAAATCAGATTTTTCAGATATATGACTATGCATATCTTTGACTTTGTTTATTGAATCCTCAGCAGAAAGAATCAGTTCAGATACCTCATCATCCAAATCACCTAGAGAGCCTGCAGTTTCAGTAATTATAGAGGTAAAATATTTTAGAATTGAACGCATTTCTTTTTTATCAGCATATTTGCACATCATAAAATCAGCAATTCCAACGATTTTATCTAAATCCTGTAATTCATCTAAAGAAAGTTTATCAATTTTTGAATCATCAGTAGATTTTATTTCGGTTAATTTTTTGTCAATTTTAGAAGAAATGGATCTTATACGCTCTACATCCTTTAAAAAATCTCGTTTTTGATTCAACATCTCAAGTATTGCATAGTTTAAAAAAATCAAGATTAGGGTACTGCTTACTTAATTTAGAGTCGGCCATCAATTTTACTTCATTAAGTAATGTTGACGACTCTGTGTTGGATTGACTAAAATCAAATCTGGCAGTAGTAAGAGCAGCAGAATCAAGGACAATGCTTCCCAAATGAACTGATATTTCAGATAATTTTTGGCTACAATTTGGAATAATTCTAAACAATTGAGCACTGACAGTTCGAATTAAAGGAATAGAAGAAGGTAAGATTTCTGGAATGCTGCCAATATTGGAAATTTGCCGCGCATTCTTTTTTACTTGTAATAAAATATCCAAGGAATAAGTCACAAGATGTTCTAGAGTAAGGGAATCAACATGAGTTTTATCTGATTCATCAAAATCATGAACCAAATCCTTGTTTGTTTCTTTTAATTCAGATTGTTTATCATTAAGAACATCTATTATTTCATCCAATAGATTCATAGAATATTCCAATCTAGGAACCAGGGTTACAGAGTGAGAAATATTTTCAAACCCTAATGAATCGACACTGTATTTTACCAACATACCAATTACCACTTCTAGATTTTGTATATCAGGACAGTGTATCAAATAATTTAGTAACCACAGTTACACCCATCTGCAGATACAATTTTGATTTTTTTTGAGTATTTGTGTAAAGGAATTTAGCTCTCAATTTTACCTAATAACAAATCAAGGATAATCATGGTAAATGAGCACGTTTTAACAGTTAGTTTAGAAGAATTTGGATTAAGCAAGTATGAAGCCCAGGCATATGTAGCCCTTATAGCAAAAGGGACTATTTCAGCCAGTGAATTAGCATATTATTCTGAAATCCCCAGAACAAAAATTTACCCAACATTACTAAAATTAGAAAATAAGAAACTAGTCATTATTTCAAAAAGCAAACCCATAATGTGTACAGCAATTGCTCCAGAGGATGCTTTTGATGGAATCATTCATGAGCAAATCAATAAAGTAAATGCAATGAATACACTAATTTCAAATTTAAAAAAGGCAAGTGAAGAGAGTAGAAAAACGAGAGGTTCTGAAGAAAAAAGATATTTCCATTTGAGTGCAAATAATGTTTTATCTCAGCTCCAAACAATGATTGATGGTTCAAAAGCATCAATCAAAATTATGACAGATCAGTGGGGTTTTGGATTATTAGCTGAATGCAGAGAGCAATTACTATCAGTATTGCGTAGAAATTTAGATGTCAAAGTACTAGTTTCACCATCACAAATTTGTTCTGAATCATATAGATCTATTCCAGATGGAGTTGAAATTAGAGCATCAGAGATTACACAAAATTGTTTCATTTTTGATGAAACAGAATTACTAATGATAAATAATGAAAACGGTAAAGGAGCAATTTTTTCATCTACAGAAATTTTAGGAATAAATCAAGAAAAAGTATTTTCAAATATTTGGAAAAACGCTACTAAAACTAAAGCTCTTGCAGATATGACAAAAGTAGAGGCACAAGAAATTTACAAAATAATCAAAACAGTAAACGAGGCAGGTTTGATGTATATTCTAAACTCTGCAATGATATCTAAAAAACAAGATGCAGACATGCTCAAGTTATTAGAAAAAAATGGAATTTCACTAAAATCAAAAACACTTGATGATATAATCGAGATAATGGATGCAGTTATGCAAATTACATGTTCAGGACATGTTAATTTTGAAGCAAATACCAAAAACATCACAGTAGAATCAAAATTGAACAGTGGACATTCATTACCATGGGTATCAGTTTTGGATGGATGTCTTCAAAAACAAGGATATAAGACCAGAACGGTGTACCAAAATAATTCAAACAAAGGCGAAAAAGTACTCATTAAAATAAGTAAAAATTAAAATTTTTCAAAAATAGAAAACAAGTATAATTATTCAGACTCAGTATCAGATTTTTTCTGAGATTCCTTATACGCAATATATGAAATAAAGTCAGACGTAGTTTGAAAAGGAGTATTGCCTCTAAGATTTTTCTCAATATGAGCAGATACTCTATGGACTAATTTTTCACTATCAATCATCTTCGTATTCTTGCTGAATGAGTTCAATAGTCTTAGAATCAAATTTTGCAAAGCATTTGTTTAATTCTTCCTCATCTAATTCTTCATCATGGAATAACATATTCCAATTTCAAATTCTCTATTCATTAGATTAGTAGGTAAGAAACATGTACAAAATACTCAAAATAGGATAGTTTTAGAAAACAGAGTAAATTGTCATTAAAACAAGTGCGCGAATACACAATGCAAGGATATCAGTCAGCACCAATAAATAATTCTAGATAAAAGACTGGCCATGCAGATGATTTCGATAGAATATATTTTAAAATGTATGAATGATGAAAAAAATTATTTTGGAGACATTTGGGAAAACTGTCTCAATAATAAGAAAAGATTCAACAGAGCCAAACTGAAAGAAATATTAAAAAAAATGGAAGTGCTTGGGCACATTAAAAAACACGGTTACAAAAATACAGCATATTATGAAAAATATTATCACTATTCACTTGAAGAACATATTGGTTTTATCAACAACCTAATTTTTACATATGAATCTAGAATAAATTCTGCATTAAAGAACATAGAAAGTAGAAAGATTTTTTCAGACATATCCAAGGATCTTGTTTCACGTAAATTTAGCAAATATACAAAAACAGATTATGAGTCATTACTGATAAGTATGACAAGCATGTTTGAATTGGCATCATCAATCCTATGGACAAAAGAAAACACCGATGATAGTGAATTAAAAAAAGAATTGAAAAATTGTTTCAAACAAATCAACGAATTCATGGATAAGACAAACCAAAAATTGTTAGAAGGTAGAAAAACAAATGAGCGAATATTATTACAAAAAGACTTTAGCAGTAAAATTCCAAAAGCAGGACATCTAAAGATTTAGAAAAACACCAAGTGTTACCAGAGACATTTACTAGATCCTCATCATAAAATGCCTCCAGTAACAAAAAATATCAAATTTTTTCACATATACAGTAATCCATAATTATTCTAAAACTTGGAGAGAAAATTCATAACACATATCTGTAAAAACTAAAATCAGACAACAATTTAAGAACAGAGTCATGATCGAAGAAAAACTTGAATCACTAGGAATTAAACTTCCAAACCCACCTACACCTGCAGGATCATATGTTCCAGCAGTAAAGACTGGAAATTTGTTATTTATCTCAGGTCAAATTCCAATGGAGGAAGGCAAAGTACTGTTCACAGGAAAAGTCACAGATGATAATCTTGAGACTGCTCAAAAATCAGCTAGAATGTGCACAATCAATCTTTTGGCTCAAATTAAAAGAGAACTTGGCAGTTTGGATAAAGTAACAAAAATTGTAAGACTATCAGGATTTGTGAATTCAGATACAGAATTTTACCAACACCCCAAAGTAATCAATCCTGCATCAGATTTGTTCTTTGAAGTATTTGGAGATAAGGGAAAGCATTCTCGAATTGCAGTAGGAGTTGCATGTTTGCCATTTAATTCAATGACTGAAATTGATGCAATAGTTGAATTTTCAGAATAAGCAATTTGGAAATTTTCTTAAATAGATTTTTGCACCGATGCATTCATGGCACAGGTGTGTAAAGGGTTATGTGAACGACAAAAATCAATTTCGTTTACAAATAATTTACGTTATAAAATAGGTCAGAAATGGTGTTCATTATGTGCATTGTTTTTACTCACTGAAGAAAATACATGCCCATGTTGCAAAACAAGACTTAGAACAAAAGCAAGGAGTAAAAAATATGAAATGCCAAGAATGTAATCATGATAAAGGAAAATGCGAATGTTTGTGTTGTTGTTCAATTTCAAAAATAGGATGTGTGTATTGTATATTACCAGTGATAGGACATAGACAAATTAAGAAAAGACTAAGGAAAAGATCACTAAATTGTATTCAAAGATAATAACATTACCACATATTTGTTAAAACCATTCATATAGGTCAAAAAGGCATGAAAAGGAATGCTAAAAATATCATTGTTTATGTTTTTTGCAGTATCAATGGTTTCAACTTTAGCTTTTGCAGAATCAACCATACAAGTAGAAACATCAGACAATGAAATCAAATCTTTAGAATCAATTTGGATTACAGGAAAAATTACAGACGCATCTCAATTCAAACCAATTAAACTCAGAATAATGGGACCTGATGGAGCAATAGTCTTTGCACCATTGGTGGCAATTAATGACGATGGGGAATTTAGGAAATTATTAAATCCGCCAGTGCCAAGCTTTGCAGCAGGAGAATACATTGTCACTGCAAGCCATGATGACACAAAAATGGTTGCTCAGACCCAATTTACAGTGATTTCTCAAGAAATTACAAAAAATCCAGAGGCCCAGCAAGTAAAGCCTGAAACAATTTTAGAGAAAGAGCCAGAAATTGCTAGCGGCATATCCATGCAAGCAGAAGCAGAAAATGGTTCAGATATCATCAAAATTACAGGGAATACAAGTTACAAAAGTACAGATATCACATTAATTGTAAAATCACCAGCTGGAAATTTGGTAACAATTGATCAAGTGACACCTGGAATATACGGAGATTTTGATGTTGAAATCAAAGTAGGGGGTTCAATGTGGAAAGAAGATGGAATGTATACAATAACTGCAAATCAAGGAATATCATCAGAACATAAAGAATCAATCAAAGTGGAAATTAAAGACGGTGTAGTTGTTCCAGAGTTTGGAGTTGTGGCATCATTAGTTTTAGCAATATCAATAATTTCAATAATTATAGTATCATCAAAATCAAGATTTCTTACATTATCTAGATATTAATCCCAGAATATCTCAATCTAATCATGAAAAATTTAGATGAAATAAAATCAGAAAAATATATTTCAGTTGAGACTTATAAAAAAGATGGGACATCAGTAAAAACACCAGTATGGTTTACAATTAAAGATAATTTGGTTTATGTTGTAACCCGAGATCAAACAGGAAAAGTAAAACGCCTAAAAAATAACCTCAATGTAAAAATTGCAACGTGTAACATTAAAGGGAAAATTAAGGGTAAATGGGATTCAGGGACTGTTGAAATTTTGGATGAACAAGAAACTAAAGAAGCAGTAAAACGAAGAGACAAAAAATATGGATTTTTCTCTAAAATGGCAAGATTTCTTACCAAAAACAAAGGGGAATTGTTTGCTTTTTCAATCAAGATAGATTGATTGCGATGTATTTCATATCTACAAAATATGTTTCTAAAAAAACTAAGCGATCTTTTGTAATTTTATTTCGCGTTTTAGTTTGTAAGCTGTTAGTCCTGCAAAGCCAAAAATAATTGCCAATCCCAAATAAGCTAAAACTTGGCTATATTCAATAAGTACAGATGATACACCTGTTCCCACAATACCTGGAAGTAAAGATAATACATAGAGCCACCAACCACAGCAACCTAACGGCACAAGAGAAAAGAATGAGAAAAAAGATGTTGCAGCAGTACTACCAGTATTTCCTCCAAATGCTTTTTTCTGTGCATTTAATTTACAACCCAAAGTTTTACTTTTTTCAGATAGAAAAACCTGCAATCCAATTCCAATACCCATCCCAATTATTACAATCGAATTTAATTGAAATGCAGCACTAATTGCATCTAGAGGTTCCAATGCAGGAGTTGTAATTACAACTACAGTAAGATATACAATTACAGTAATAATTCCAACAAGAGTTGCTTTTTGAATCGGTTTCATTATTCATCACTAAAAACTAAGGTTTGAGGATGAAATGCAACCCATTCAAACCAAAATCCAGGCTCAATTGGCATTCGCTCTAACTGCTCTCCTTCATATTCACCAGATACAGATAGACCATCATAATTCCATTCGGAATTAGTTTGGATATCTAAAATTTTTTCATCATCATATACAAAGTCCAATACATCTCCGTTAATTGTTCTCTCAAATGCACGAGAGTTTTCAGAAAATAGCGATACTAACATTATAGAGGTCTCACCAATCAAATCATTGATGATAACATTTGATTCAATATCATTTTGTTTGTAAGCTTTGTAAATTCCATCTTCATTAAATCCAATGATTATTTCTTTTGGAAATAGTCTATCATCACGATGTTCTACAGGGAACATAATTCTAGGTTCAGTGTAATAATTTCCATAAGGATCAGTTGCATATGAGCGAATGTGGCCCGTATCAGTAGTTAGCACCTTGGTATCAGGATGAAGTTGTTTCCAATCACCCCAAGTTATTACATCAAATGGAACTAAATTCAATTTATATCCAGTTAGTTCGCCTTTAACTGCCATTCCAAGAGCTTGACTCCAATAAGATTCAGTTAATCGGTCATACATCAACAAATTACTGTTGTAAAGTTTTCCAGATGTCCCGAATTCTACTTCTTGTCCATCAATTATTCTCTCAAAGACTTGGTTTGTGTAACACAGAGGACAATAAGTGACTGAAACAGGGGTATCACCCACTTCATCATTAACAATTTCATGCCAAACCAAAATGAAAATAGGATATGCTTTTGTTTCACCATTGATTTCCAACCCAATCACAGTATCAGAATCAGACATGAACTGAGAACTTTGCACATCTGCAAATACGGGATTGTCAATTGATGGGATTCCGTCCTTTGGAGGACCGCCACCTTTTATCCTATCAAGAGGAATCAGATGTTTTACACCGTCAGTCTCCATCATTGTAAGTTCTGAAGACATATCAGATTCTCCAGAATTAGCAAAAGTGGTTTGAGGAATAGATACACCGCCATACAAAATAGCCAAAGAGGCAAGAGCCACAGATACAATTATGATTGGTACAATAACTTTGAGATTCAATTTTGAATAATTTTGGCCAGTAAAATATTAAACAATTATTCCAATTTGATTTGGATAAACTCTTTTAATAAATTTCTAAAAGATTCAATCATGAATACAGAAGCGAACCTTAAAGGAAATGTATTACATGACATTACTCATTGGGGACTCAGAGCATCAATTGGTGCAATATTCATAGTCCATAGTTTGAAAAAATTCGATCCCAGTTGGCAGGAATGGTTAGCCAGTATTGGAATGCCACCAGAAATGCAGTTACCAATTGCATTAGCAGAACTCATTGGAGGAATATTGTTAATTGCAGGAATACTGACTAGAGTCACAGGTTCAATTTTTGCAGTAATTTTACTGGGGGCAATATTTCACATCAGATGGGAAAACGGATTTTTTGTTTCTCAAGGAGGATGGGAATGGGATTTGGTGATGCTTGCAGTAGTTCTTGCAATAATTGTTGCAGGTCCTGGAAGAATATCAATTTCACACCTAGTGAAAAAAATTCCTAGATTCTTACAGTGATTATTTTATTTTTTTATTTAATTCTGTGATGAATTTTTTTATTTTAGGTTTTGGAATTACAGCGCCGCATGCTTTATCATGGCCACCGCCAGAACCGCCAAGACTAGTTGCTAAAAGATTTACAATTTTGCCCAAGTGAACCTTACAGTCTTTTGAACCTCTAACTGAGACAGCATAAATTCCATGATCAACTCGTTCTTTGTATGCAACACCGACATCTTTTCCAGACAATCCCATTACAAAATTGACTGCACCACTTGCACCAGCATCTAAAATTTCCATATGACCAAGATTAGTCATTGTTTTCAATCCCACCTTTACTTTTGCAATCATTTGAGATAGTTTTTCTACTTGAATTTGTGCAAATTCATAAGTATTTGGAATATCATGTGGGAATCTAGAGTCTGCTAATTCTTCAACTAAATATTGTAAATAGTCAGGTTCTCTTTGGCGACCTACAATATTGTAAGTCATCACAGTTGCACTAATCAATGCAAATTGTCGATCATAGATTTGTAGTAATTTTGCACCAAGTGGTCGAGTTTCCATATAATCAGTAATGGCAGCACATGCTGCTACAAATGATGCATGATCGTTGAGTTTTGATTTGAATGCAGTGTAAGTTAGAACAGCAGTACACTCATTGATATCATGGATTACTTTTACTTTGATTTTAAGCAATGCCTTTACAACATCAGGATCAATATCATGATGATCAATGTAAGTAACTGAAACTTTATTTTTTCTCAGTCTAGTCATAATATCTATAAATTCATCTTGTGTTTTTTTGCTTAATCCCAAATCACAAATGAATAATGATTTTAATTTTTCATCTAAAACAACTTGATTTAATGCCTCCATCTGTCCAGGATAATCTACAAGAATAGCATCACCGCCAAAGGCTTGTCGGATTAATGCTGCAGAACTAATTCCATCACAGTCTTCTTTATGAGAAATACAGATAACTTTTGTTCGTTGTTGTTTAGTAGATTTTTTTATTGTAGGTTTGGAAGTTTTTTTGGTTACTTTTTTAGCTGCTGTTTTTTTGGTTACTTTTTTAGCTGCTGTTTTTTTGGTTACTTTTTTAGCTGCTGTTTTTTTAGACACTGAAGGTTTTTTCTTTACAGATTTCTTAATTTTAGAGACAGCCAATACAGATTGAAAAATCACAAACCCTCATTTAAATGAAGAATGTAAAGTTAATATTTTCTAGAAGGTTTTTTGATACTTTGATTTACCAATGAGCTTGAATCAAGACAGACATCATAAAGAGATAATCCATCCATCTGAGTTTGTTGATCTATTTCTTGAATTTTTTTCAATTCATCAGATGATGCATTTAGTACCATGTCATCGAGTTTTTTCAAATGTTCACGCTCTTTAGGAGTCATTAGTTTTTGATTAAAAATCATCATTTATGACCAAAAGTTGCCATATTAGACTAATTACTAAATTTCATAGACATGATTTTAGCTAAAATATTATAGAAGAATTATGATAGGCTCAATATGGAGACAAAAAATATCGGTCTACGTGGAATTGAAGTTGCAGATACAAGAATTTCAAACATAGATGGAGAAAAAGGCAGACTCATTTATCGTGGATTTGACATTTTAGATCTTACAAAAAACTCAACATTTGAAGAAACAGCATATCTATTACTTTACGATAGTTTACCAACTAAACAAGAATTAGACGAATTTAATGGAAAACTCATTGATGCAAGATACATTCCAAAACAAATGCAAAAAAACATGGGGAACTGGAGAAAAGATGCAGATCCAATGGACATGCTCCAAGCATTTGTGTCTGCACTTGCAGGATATTACGATGAAGAATTTTCAAATAAAGATGCCAGTTATGAAAAAGCCATAAATCTCATTGCAAAAGTTCCCACAATTGTTGCTAGTTGGCATAGAATAAGAAACGGATTAGAACCAATGGATCCAGATTCATCACTTAGTCACGCTGCAAATTTTCTTTACATGATGTTTGGAGAAAGACCAGACCCCGAAGTTGAAAAAATATTTGATACGTGTTTGATTCTTCATGCAGATCATACTTTCAACGCATCAACTTTCACAGCAAGACAAGTTGCATCAACTAGAGCACACATGTATTCAGCTTCAAGTGCCGCAATAGGAGCACTAAGTGGAGAACTACATGGAGGGGCCAATACAGAAGTTATGAAGATGCTCTTAGAAATTGGAGAATTAGACAAAGTTGAAGGATGGATTAAAGAAAAGATGAATGCAGGGGAGAGAATTATGGGTATGGGTCATGCAGTTTACAAGACATATGATCCTAGAGCACAAGTGTTAAAAGAACTATCAAGAAAACTTGCAGAAAAAACCAAAGAACCATGGTATGACATCACAGAAAAAGTGGAAACTACTACTATTTCAGAAATGAAGTCTCAGAAGGATAAAGACATCTATCCAAATGTGGACCTGTACAGTGCATCATTATACTATATGTTAAAAATTCCAATGGATCTCAATACCCCAATCTTTGCAATTTCAAGGGTTGTAGGATGGGCAGCTCACATCATTGAAGAAAAATTTGCAGAAGCAGCACCAAAGCCAGCATTATACAGACCAAAGGCCACATACGTTGGAAAATATTGTGGACCTGAAGGTTGTGAATATCAAACATTAGACTTGAGAAAATAAATTTAATTTCTTGTACTTAACCAATCTTTGGCTTTAGAGTTTACATCGTGTTTGTATAGCACTTCAAAAACCATGTCATAAAATGTGATACCTTTTTTCTGAGCCTGATCATCTAACCATTTGATTCCATCTGCCAATTCTGGATCATATTCGGAGAATTCAACTAATTCATCGACCATTTTTGAGAAGAAAGCGTGTGACTCTAACATATGTACACCTTTCAATCTATGATCATAAGTGGGGGATTCAAAATATATTAACAAAAGACCACTTTTTGGTTGACAATTGAACCATATTTTCTATTCAGATGGGAATGCAAAAAAAATTGCATGGATAATTCAAACAAATGATTCAATTGTTGATCAAAGTAGAGAACATGCACAAATATACAAAAATAAAATTACAGATTTACAATCAAAATATGTTGCATTACATATCGGGTTGTTTTGGGGAATTGGAGTATTCAAAATAAAAAATGAAGATGTTGTCAAAATAAAATTAGATGAAAAAACAATGATTAATCAATTAAATGCAGACTTGCAAATAGAAGATGAATTTATTGCCAATCGAATTAAATTCATCAAACAGTTAACTACACAAAGAAAATTAAAGATCGAATTTGAACAAATCCAACAAAAAGATAATCTGGCAAATAAAATACTAGAAGCAAAAGAGCTTAAGACCAAAAACGGATAGTTACTTGGTGAGAGCTCAATCGCAGTTTGTAACCATATTTGGCACCAGTTTGATAAAAGAAAGATTTGTTCAATAACATTGACAACGCCTCATCTTCAATTACAGCGATCCTATGAAAATTTCAATTGACGATCGACAATGTTGAAAATATTTCAATAATAATGAATTCAAATAAGATAAACTTGTGAAAAAATCCATTTACAAAGATTAGATTTATTTAGTATGCAGAAAATCTTTGATTAATTATGGCAAGCATAGACAAAGCAGCAATTGCATTTACAATTGCAATTATTGTTGTAGGTGTAGGAACAGCATTCTATATGGATGGTGTTCAAAGCGCCGGTCCCAGTGTCTCAACTCCAACTGTTACAAAAACAGTTGAACCAGTAATGGAAGAAAAAATGAAACCATTGAAATCTGGTTATGAGCGAGCCACATCTGATACAGATCCAGGATTGGGTCATGAATCACACCAACTTGCAGTACTATTGGCACCAAGTGACATGATATATTCAGGTACACTAGTTTATGATGCATCTGAAAATATTCAACTAGTCACACTTAGAGGACCAATCGGAGCTGATGAAAAACCAGCAAAGACTTGGACACCAGATGGTGAAACAATCTTTGAATTAACATTTGTTGATCCAAAGAATGCAAAAGGTGAATGGGCATTTTCCGGTAATGCTTTAGCAGTTCACACAATGAAAACCACTGCATTCACAGTTGATTACAAAATACTAGACCTCACAAAAACAGAGGCTATTATTGTAGAAGAAAAAACTGTAGAACTTGAAGAAAAAATATCCATAGAAGTTACAGCTCCAGCTATGGAAGAACCAGCAGGACCAACAACTCACACAGTTGACATTCCAGTAGGTACTTCAGTTCCAGGATGTGAAGAAAATAATGCATGCTACTTACCAGCAGACATCACAATCAATGCTGGAGACACAGTAGAATGGATTAACATTGACACAGCTGCACACACAGTAACTGGTGGCAGTCCAGCTGATGGTCCATCAGGTATATTTGATAGCAGTCTAGTCATGGCAGATGCAGTTTATGCATTTGAATTCAATGATCCAGGCAGCTACGATTACTTCTGTATGGTACATCCTTGGATGGTCGGTAGTGTTACAGTGAACTAGCAAAAAACTTTTTCCTTTTTTCTTATTTTATTTGATTTTTCCTTATAGTTCTATTATATGCCACACCAAATCTATGGGTTTCATCTCTTACATACTGTAAGATTTTCAAAGAGGATTTGTATTTGGGGATTATAATGGGACTCTTATGTTTTGGAAGATATACTTCCTCATTTTCTTTTGCCAAAGATATACACGGTACATTCAAACCAAGAGACACCAGAGATTTCATAGCAGAGCCAAGTTGTCCTTTACCACCATCTACAACAATCAAATCAGGCAGTTCAGAATTTTCTTCTAATAATCTATAGTATCTTCTTTTGATAATTTCTTCAATCATCGCAAAATCATCCCTTCCCGAAACTGTTTTGATTTTAAATTTCCTATACCCATCTTTGTTAGGAATCCCTCCAACAAATCTAGCCATAGAACCCACAGCAAAATCCTCACCATGATTAGAAATATCAAAGCATTCAATGATGTTTGGAATAACGGGAAGATTAAGAATTTCTTTTAATTCAACCAAGCCAGGGTCACCACCTTTTGAATGAATTAATTGGATATTTTTTAAAATTAGATTAATGATATCTTTTTTCTTTCCGCGAGTAGGGACAGAGATCTTTACATCAAACCCAGATTGTTCTGAAAGTAAAGATTCTAGCAATATTTGATTTTCAGGAAGTTCACTAACTATGATGAATTTTGGGATTTTATGTGTGGAATAATATTGATATAAAAAATTTGAGAATGAATTATCACCTACCAAATCATAAAAGAACTTATCACTATCTCGAATCACGCCATTGATCATTCTAAAATTCATCACAATTGCAGATTGTTCTTGAATACTCATTCCAAAGTATTCCTCATCAGAATTTTCAACATATTCCATTTTTTGTTTTGTTTGAAGACTTCCAAGCCTAATCAAAGTATCACGAATATCCTTTGCACGCTCAAATTGCTGCAATTCTGCAGCTTGCTGCATTTCCTCTTCTAATTTTTTTATAAAAATCCTAGTTTGATTTTTTCCTTTTAGAACATCTTGTAATGCTTCTACATGTTTAGGATATCTTTCCTGAGCATCTTTGAATTCACATGGACCTTCACAATTCCCCAAATGATATTCTAAACAAACCTTCTTTGGAAGAGTTTTACAAATTCTAATTTGAAATGCTTTTCTTAACGTACCGATTGTAAGTAATTTAGAACTGCCTTGTGTGAATGGACCAAAAGTTTTACCTTTTCCTAGAAATTTTCCATCTCTAGTTCTTCTTGAAACCAATAATCTAGGAAATTTTTCATCAGAGATTCTAAGATACGTATACCTTTGTTGATCTTTTAATTCAATATTGAATCTAGGCCTATATTTCTTGATCATATTTGACTCTAAGAGAAATGCTTCACTTTCATTATCAGTTAAAACAAATTCAATATCAGAAATATTTTCAACTAGTTTTTGTGTTTTATAATTTTGATTTTTGTTAAAATATGATCTTACTCTATTTTTCAAATTTTTTGCCTTGCCAATATAGATAATTGTTCCATCAATATCTCTCATCAAATAGATTCCAGGATCCGTAGGAACAGTAATTTTTGAAATATCAAAAGTCATTTTTTCAATATTTTCTTCAAATACTTTCCAGTATAACTTCCAGGTGCTTTTGAAATATCCTTAGGAGTGCCAATTGCTACAACTCGCCCACCTTCATCACCACCTTCAGGTCCAAGATCAATTAGCCAATCAGAATTTTTGATAACATCCATGTTGTGCTCAATTACCACAACAGTATTTCCAAGATTCACAAGGCGGTTAAGAACATCTAACAATTTTTGAACATCTGCAAAGTGCAAGCCTGTCGTAGGCTCGTCTAATATGTAGAGAGTTTTTCCAGTCCCTCGTTTTGATAGTTCAGATGCGAGTTTGACTCTTTGAGCCTCACCACCAGATAACGTGGTAGAAGACTGTCCTAGTTTGATATACTCTAAACCAACATCATATACTGTTTGCAATTTTCGTTTAATTGCAGGGATGTTTTCAAAGAAATTTAATGCCTCATAGACAGTCATGTCCAGAATATCTGAAATGTTTTTTCCCTTGTACAGTACAGATAGAGTTTCAGTATTGTATCTTTTTCCTTTACACTCATCACACTTTACATAAACATCAGATAGAAACTGCATTTCAATTTGCTTTACTCCATCGCCATCACATGCAAAACATCTACCATCAGCCACATTAAACGAAAATTGTCCAGGCGCATATCCACGTTCTTTGGATAATGCAGTATTTGCATACAGTTCTCTAATTGGCGTAAACGCTCCAATGTATGTTGCAGGATTTGAACGCGGAGTCCTACCAATTGGAGATTGATCAATAGCAATTACTTTATCAATGTTTTCCAATCCAGTAATTTCTTTATGAGTGCCAGGTCTAACATTTGATTTGTAAAAATGATTTTCTAAGGATTTTAATAAAATATCATTGATTAATGTAGATTTTCCAGAACCCGAAACTCCAGTTACAGAAACAAAAAGACCCAAAGGAATTTCAACATCTATACCTTTAAGATTATTTTCAGATGCGTTCTTTACAAACAATGAACCAGAACGATTACGAGTTTTATTTTCCAAATTTATCAAGGAATTATCTTTTAGATACGAACCAGTCACAGACCGATTATCCTTTAGAATTTGATTTACAGTTCCCTCAAAAACAACATTTCCTCCATGTACACCTGCTCCAGGGCCCAAATCAATCATCCAATCTGAATTTCGGATAACTTCCTCGTCATGCTCTACAACAATTACAGTATTTCCCAGATTTCGTAGCTTATTTAGCGTTTTAATGAGTCGTGTGTTATCTCGCTGATGTAAACCAATGGTAGGTTCATCAAGGACATATAATACTCCAGTCAAATTGGAACCAATCTGAGTTGCCAATCTAATTCGTTGTGATTCGCCACCAGATAACGTGGAACTTAATCTGTTTAATGTAAGATAGTTCAATCCCACATTCATTAAAAATTCAAGACGTTCTCTTATCTCTTTTAAAACATCTCTTGCAATGTATTGTTCATTTTCAGTTAACTTCAATGAAGAAAAGAAATCATAACAATGATCAATTGACATATCACAAACATCCATTATTCCTTGTTCATTAATTTTAACTGCAAGTGATTCTGGCTTTAATTTTTTACCATCACATGTAGTGCAAGGAGTGTCACGCATGAATTGCTTTAACCATTCTCTTTTTGATTCAGAATCAGTTTCCATAAATGTTCGTTGTAAATTAGATAAAACACCTTCAAACGTATTTGTAGATTGCCAAGATGAATCTCCAGATTTTGAACGATATGTGAAATCTATCAAATCATCTGTACCATGTAAAATTATTTTAAGATGTTTAGGTTGAATTTTATCAAAAGGAGTCATCAAATCAAAACCAAATTTTTTGCCTACTGCCCTTAATGCTTGTCGTCTAAATGCAGAAAATCTTCCACTCCAAGGCACTATTGCGCCATCTAAAATGGATTTTGTTTTATCAGGTACAACTAAATCTGCATCAAATTCCATCTTCACTCCCAGACCATTACATGTTTTACACATACCAAAAGGAGAGTTGAATGAAAATGAACGAGGTTCTAATTCACCTACTGTCAATCCACAATAAGGACACGCATTGTTTTGTGAGAAAATTTTTTCTGATTTCTCAGTTGCAATCATAACATCACCTTTAGATGCCTTGATTGCAGTCTGTATGGCTTCAAAAAGTCTAGATCGTTCTGATTTCTCAGTAGTAATCCTATCAACTACAATCTCAATATTGTGCCATTTTTGCCTGTCAAGGGATGGAATTTCATCATCTAGGCTCAAAATTTCACCATTTAGTCGTATTCTAGAGTATCCATCTTTTTTGATTTGTTCAAATAACTTCTCATAAGTTCCCTTTTTTCTCTGAATGATTGGAGCTAAAATGAGAATCTTTTTTCCTGAAAAATCTTTGAGTACTGAATCACATATTCGTTCAATAGATTGTGTTGAAACTTTGCGTCCACAATTTGTACAATAAGGAATACCAATTCTTGCAAATAACAATCTCATGTAATCATAAATTTCAGTAGTAGTTCCAACAGTAGAACGAGGATTTTTACTAGTAGTTTTTTGTTGTATTGAAATTGCAGGGGATAGACCTTCAATCGAATCAACATCAGGCTTATCCATCATTTCTAAAAATTGACGAGCATAAGATGAAAGGGATTCAACATATCTTCTCTGGCCTTCAGCATAAATAGTATCAAATGCCAACGTAGACTTGCCAGATCCAGATAAGCCACTAATTACAACCAATTTGTTTTTTGGAATATCAATATCCAAATTCTTTAGATTGTGATGACGGGCGCCACGAATTTTCAGTTTATTTTCTACCATTTTTAAATTCAATCTCCTTTTCCATTCTTTTTATTCTATCTCTACATTCAATTGCACGTTCAAAATCTAATTCCTCAGAATATTTTTTCATTTGTGCATCCAATTCAATTATTTCAGTAGACAAATCATGTGTTGATTTTAATTTTGAATCATCTAAAGCAACTTCTTGATCTGGAACAGATTTGATAATTGTTTTAGGAATAATATTATGATCTTTGTTATATTGTATTTGTTTTTCTCTACGACGCTTTGTTTCACTCACAGCATTTTTCATAGATTTCGTATTGTTATCAGCATACATTATGACAGTTCCGTTTACATTTCTTGCAGCTCTACCACAGGTCTGAATCAAACTTGTAAAATTTCTCAAAAACCCTTCCTTATCAGCATCCAATATTGCAACCAAAGAGACTTCTGGGATATCCAATCCCTCCCTGAGAAGATTAATCCCCACAAGAACGTCAAATTCGCCAAGACGTAGTTGCCTAATTATCTCAGTTCGTTGCAATCCTTCAATTTCAGAATGCATGTATCTTACCCGAACTTGCTTTTTTGAAAGATATTCAGCCAAATCTTCAGCCATTCGTTTTGTGAGAGTTGTGACCAAAACACGCTCAGAATTAGCAGATCTTTTGTGTATTTCTTTAATTAAATCATCCATTTGATCCTTTGTAGGTCTGATTTCAATTTGAGGATCAAGTAAGCCAGTAGGTCTAACGAGTTGTTCAGCAATATGAGAGGAGATGTTTTTTTCATATTCAGAAGGTGTTGCTGAAACGAAGATGGTATTTTGGATGTATTTTTCAAATTCTTCAAATTTCAATGGACGATTATCAAATGCACTTGGCAGTCTAAATCCATATGTTATCAATTCATTTTTTCTAGAATGATCACCTTTGTACATACCATGAAGTTGTGGCAAAGTAACATGTGATTCATCAATCACCATTAGATAGTCATCACCAAAAAAATCCATCAAACAAAATGCTTTTTCTCCAGCTTTTCTTCCATCAAAATGTCTAGAATAATTTTCAATTCCAGAACAATATCCCAACTCCTCAATCATTTCTAAATCATATTTTGTTCTCATCTCTAGTCTTTGTTTTTCTAATTCATTTAATTCAGGCAGTCTTAATTTCAATTCATCTTTAATTGAAGTTACAGCTTTTTTTCGAACATCTTTTGCAATTAGATAGTGTTTGGCAGGAAAAATTTTCATTTGCTGGATTCTCTTTTTTTCTTTAAGGGATACATGATCTAAAATAGCAATTTTTTCTATCTCATCTCCAAACATAGAAATTCTAACTAAATCTTCAGAATATGCCGGGGTAACATCAATAGTATCTCCCTTTACTCTAAAGTTTCCAGGGGCCACTTCAGTATCGTTTCTTTCATATCGAGCATCTACAAATCGTCGTATAATCTCGTTTCTTTTAATTTCATCACCAGTGTTAATTGTGATAGCTAAATCTTCCCAATCACGCGGGTTTCCAAGAGAATAGATGCAAGAAACGGTAGATATGATGATAGTGGGTTCTCCTGAAAGCAGCATTGCAGTAGCTTCCAGTCTTAATTTTTCAATTTTTTCATTAATCTGAGTATCTTTTTCAATATACGTATCAGTTTGTGGAAGATAACTTTCTGGTTGATAATAGTCATAGTATGATACAAAATATCCAACATTATTTTTTGGAAAAAATTGTTTTAGTTCTGCATAAAGTTGTGCTGCAAGAGTTTTGTTATGGGAAATTACCAGAGTATTCTTTCCTGTCCTTGCAATTACATTTGCAATAGAGAATGTTTTGCCACTCCCAGTCACACCAAGAAGAGTTTGAATTGCTCCTTTCTTTACACCCTTAACTAAAGCATCAATTGCTTGGGGCTGATCACCTGTAGGGGCATAATCAGATACCAATTCAAACTGAGATAGTAGTTCCAACATATACAATCCCCAAAAACTGAACTTATAGCTAACGTTTGTAGAGTGAAACACTCAGGTAAACAGAAAACAGTTCAGAGTAAAATATAGTATAAATTTATGACATATGAAAGAGTAAACTTTCAAGGATTTGTAGTAATTTCTGAAGGATAGAAAGCACATTAAATGAAATGATTTAACTAACGGTTTTCGTAATCAAACCATTTGACAACCATCTATGATGATAAAATATTCAATCTAACTACCAACTGGAGAGCTACAAATGAAATTGTCAAAAAAGTGGGCGGCGACAAATCAGCCATAATTCAGGCATTAAAGAGGCTAGCAGAGATGGATTATCTTGAAACTAAACCCAATACAAATAAAATTCTCTACAAAAAAAAGGATACGATTCAAAGTGAATTTAATTTTTTACAAATGATGACAGTTTTTGAAGCCAATCAAAAAATGGAGCTAAACATCATAAAACAAATTCCCACAATTATGATGGATGATGGAGTACGCTTTAGGAAAAAAGGATTAGAATTACTAGAACATATTCAAGAAGAAGTTAACAGGGCTTACATGGTCATCATAAGATTAGAACATCAACAAAAATTGGAAATCATACCTTACAAAATAGCAAAAGAAAGAAAAGAAAAACTAGAGAGATATATTGAAAAAATCATGACTGCAATTTTAAACCAATCTCAAGAGACAAAAACTAAAACAGCAATACAAGAATACTTTCAAAATCACACTATGAAATTAAAATTTAAAACAATAAAGACATAAGATAAAATCACCATACAGGCTCATCAATCATTTTCAAACCTGAATCAGTTACCTCAAAACCCATAATTTTCAAAGTTTTCAGGGCAGAATGGGAATTTTTCTTTAGAATTTTTTGAGCTAGATTCAGTCTATCATCAGACCTCATATGCTGACCAATTTTGTATTTCCCATGAAGTGTTTTAGGAGTTACTTTGATTACACTAACAGCATCCAAAACTCTCATATCAGATTGGATTGGATCATACTGTCCTTCAGGCTGATACTTTTCCATCAATCCATTTAGTGCAAGTGTTTTTTCTTCTCTATCAGATACAAAAGAGGCTATTCCTTTGATTACAATGCTGATGTATAGCGTATCAGCTAAAGATGCATTGTGTGGATCTTCAAAGTAAGAAGGTAAAAATTCTAGTTCTCTGTCAGCTTCAAATCCTACTTTGTTGTCTCTAGAAATATTATCTAATTTTTCACCCTTTACATGAGAATGCATGTAGACTACATCATTACGAAATACAAAATTCATGGGAATTATCTGAGGAAACCCATTTGCATCAATGCTAGCAACACGTCCGACATGTTCATCATTCAAAAATTCTTTAATTTTCTCATATGAACGGATTTGGAGAATTCCAGTTAGTTGCATAAAATAATTTAATTAAATAATATTATAAATCCAGAGTATCGAAATTCCTAAAATAGAAGATGAATTAAAAAGTATCATGGATGATCCTTATCTGAATGAATTAAGAGCAGACTTTCAAGGGTATTCAGATCAATTAAAAAAATTAAAAACAAAATTACTAAAAACAAATTCTCCAGAATTACAAGCAAAAATAATCAAACAAATTGATTCAATAGCAAACAAGATGGAAAATAACCAAAAGCAGTCAGTAAAGGTGACAAAATCTAGAATCAAGGAAAGAAAAGCAAAATCAAAAAGATAGAGTTATTCTTCTTCATCTAATTCTTTGGCCATTGCCTTGATTTCTAAAATTCTACATTCTAATTCAGTACATTCAGTTTTGAATTCCGTACTCATAGAATACAATTACAGAAATAATCAAAAGCAAACAACATTCTAAAACTTGACTTTTTTCATCCAAATTCTTCATTAATGTAAATTGCTAAATTTAGGATAATTTAGAAGAAGAAAATGAGCGAAATAGATGAAGAATGGGAAGAGGCCACCAAGAAAACATTAGATCTTCTAGAAGAATGGGGTTCAGATTCAAGATTCATCTGGTTTAGAGAACTGCATAGAATTACTGATATCGATAAAGGATTACTACGAAATATTCTCAATGAACTGAAAAAAACAAAAGAAGTCAAAGAGATGCACGGTACTAACAATAGGATATTTTTTTGTCTAAAAAAATATTACATCAAATGCAGAGATGTTGAATTTAGATTCAAAGGTAAAGAAATAATGTTAAGGGATGGAAGTAAAACAAAGATCATTCAAGGCTCCACAAATGCAACTGAGCGAACTAGGAAGAGATTAGAGAAACAGAGAAACAAACGCAAAGCAAAATCAAAAAATAAAGAAAAGGCCAGCAGACATTAAATTATAAGGAATCTTCAGCTTGACGTCTTGCAAAATTAGATTCTGCACGTTTTAGTTTTGAAGATTCTGCAACATCTTCAGTCATATCATATAGATTGTGTAACTCCAAATCAGGAGTCAATTCATCTTCCTTTTCATCATCCAAATCATATTCAAGATTTGCCAAGATTTCCACATTTTCTTCTAAAATATCAAGGCATTTTTTTACTGATTCAGGAATGTCTTCATCCATGATATTATGTAATAGATAGTAAACTAAATGATTTACTGTATGTAAGAGAAAAGAACGTCTTATTGTCTAGCCTTGGCCTTGGCTTTTTCACGTAATACAGGCATCACATGACTTGCAAATTTGTCAATGGAACCAAAGTAGTTCTTACCCCAGAATCTAATTACAAAGTGATTAACACCAGCATCCATGAATCTCTCAAATACAGGAATCATATCTTCAGGAGTACCAACTGCAGTAGATGAACGTGCAACGTCATTAGGAATTTTAGTTGCAGCCTCTCGCATCTTTACAATCCAACTTTGATCAGACATGGAATATTCTGTAAAGTATTTCACGAAATCAAATCCTTCAATTTCTTTTAATCCGTGAACTCTCAAAATTTCAGGCTTGAATAAACTAACTTTCACTGCTTCTTTCATTTTAGCCCAAGATGCTTCTGCATCTTCTGAAAAGTAGACATCAATATCTAAAGCCATTTGGAAATTATCTTTTTCTTCTTGTGTTCTGTTATTAGCATCCATAGAGACCTCGATTTGTTTTTTATGATCTTCAAACAATTCAGGAGTATAACCAATTGGTAGCCATCCATCACCGAGTTTTCCAGTTAATGCAAGTGTACGTTTACCACCAGAGGCCATATAGGTTGGTGGACGTGGTTTTCTAATTGGAGGAGCTTGTAAACATGCGCCTTCAAGTTGATAATATTTTCCTGCATAATCTACAGTGTTGTCAGGGGTTGATTGGTATAATTTATGAATAGTTTCAATTTGTTCTTCCCACTTAGAAACTGGTTTCTCAAATGGAATGCAAAATTCTTTAAGATTTTGTGCTTCACCTGCTCCAATTCCCAAAATTGCTCTACCTTTTGAAACTCTATCAAGAGTAATAGCTGCTAGCGCAATGTTAGAAGGATGTCTTCTAATGGCATCAGTTACACAAGTTCCTAGTTCAACATTACTTGTCACAGCTGCAATTGCAGATAACATTACCCAAGGATCAAGGACAGTTGCATTTTTCCATTGGGGGACATTTGTGTGGTCCATATAGAAAATAGAATCATAACCAGTTTTATCAGCAAGTATACATGCTGTCAATATCTGGTCTTCAGTATAACCAGCTCTTGCTACGTTTAGTCCATTCTGAATACCGAATTTGAGCTGTTTTGATGCCAAGTACAATTATCTTAGAGTATTAGAATAAAAGGTTTCACCAAGCTGCCAATTTCGCAGCTTCTCAATAAAATATAAAAAAAGTAAAAAATGTTGAATTTTTTACAAATTACCTGCATTGATATCTTCAAGACATTTTACAACATCGTTTTTAGATATTGGAATTGGGTTTGGATCCAAATGTCCTTTATCTGTCATTACGGTGTCTGCTGCTTCTGAAATATCTGCTTTGAGTTCTAGTTTGTCAAAGCCGAGTTTATCCATAGCCTCCTTGAATCTATCATAGAAGATTGATTTGTTATGCTTGTGTGCAACGGTAGTACAAGAGGATAACGAATATCCGTGGGGTACACCTTCATTTGAGAACACATAGGACAATGCATGTCCTAAAGTGGTTGAACAATTACCAAAGCCCATTCCAGACAACATTGATCCGTAAGGATAGTTTTCTGGTTTGTCATTCATAATTGCATCATACAGAATATCAAATGCTTGTTTGCATAAAGTTCTGGTCAAGTCATTACCTAGTTTGCTATCATAGCCTTCGGTTGCTTGAGCACATGCATCACAGACAGAATTTTTTAGAACTTGTTCTGGAGTGCCATCCATAAAGTATGAATCCACTACAGCCATGTCAGCTAAAAATTTGTCTTCACGTAACAATTTCTTTTTACCATCAAATTTCAGAACACAATAAGTTGTCATTTCAGCTCCAGTTCCAAATGTTGTTGGAATTAAGATTTTTTCTTTTTTCATCTCAGGTGCAGCATATTTTACTACATCCATCGAACTTCCACCACCAAGTCCAATTAGACAGGATGGATCTTTGTCTTTGAATTGTGAAATAACAGTATTGACATCTTCAATTGATGGCTCAGGTTTTACTTGGTCATACAACATGTAATCCTGTATACCCATTCTTGCCAACCATTTGTCAGATAGTGCTGGCGGAACGGTTGTGACAACTAGGGCATTTTTTGGATACTCTGTTTCACCAAGTGCATTTTCTCCAAAGTTGATAACTTTTGGAATGCGTACTGTTTGCATAAATCAAAGACATCATTGATTATTATTATATCTTGCATTATCTATGGACATCATGATAATTCAAAATTTTGATGACCTGGCAACTACAGACAAGAAAAAAGATTGTTTGGAAATTTTAGAGGCAGGACTTCAAGCAGCAAACCCAGAAAATATAATCAAAAAATTTGTCACCCCTAATGAAATCAAAATTAATGGTAAATCATTCAATTTAGAGAAATATTCAAACATCTATTCAGTAGCTTTTGGAAAGGCAGGAGACACCATGACCAGGGCATTAAATGCAATAATTCCATTAAAAAGTGGGGTCATAGTCATTCCTAAAGGCTCAAAATCAGTAATCAAAGGTAAAAAATTCCAGATTTTCAATTCCAGACACCCAAGACCAGATACCACAAGTGTGAAGGCAGCAAAGGAAGTCATGAAATTCGTTCAAAACAAACGAAGCGACGAGTTGATAATTTTTCTAGTTTCAGGAGGAGGCTCATCATTGCTGGCAATGCCGGACGACATTACATTAGATGACAAAGTGCATGTCACAGATACTCTGCTAAAATCAGGAGCCAGTATACAAGAATTCAATTGTATAAGAAAACACCTATCTAAAATCAAGGGAGGTAAACTTGTGGAGAATATGAAATGCAATGGTATCGGGTTAGTAATGTCAGATGTTGAAGGAGATGATCTATCATCTATTGCATCAGGTACAACATACATGGATGATACAACATATGCAGATGCATTAGAAATCATCAAAAAATACAAAATAGGATGGAAAATACCCAATGAAGTTTTTACACTTTTAAAAAATAGAATGAATGAAAAAGAACTAGAGACTCCAAAAAAAGCTAAAATTGAAAATTATGTGATAGCAAACAATGGTGATTGCCTAAATGAAATGAAATCTAAAGCAGAAGAAATGGGCTATACAGTTAATGTGATCAATATTTTCGGAGACATTAAAGAAGTAGTAACAAAAATTCTTGAAAAAATTTCAGAGAACGATAAAACATGCATTATTTTTGGTGGAGAGCCAACAGTCAAAGTTATAGGAAAAGGGATGGGAGGAAGAAATCAAGAATTAGTTTTAAGACTATTAAAAAATACACAGAAATTAAAAAAAATGGTCATTTCATCTGCAGGGACTGATGGAATAGATGGTAATTCAATTTTTGCAGGAGCAATTACAGAAAATGTAAAAGTTGATTTGGATATAATGAAAGGATTTCTCAAAAATAATGATTCAGGAAGATTTTTTCAAAAACAAAAAGGAAATATCAAAACAAGCCCAACTCACACAAATCTAATGGATATAGGCGTGATTTTAAGATAAATTTTCAAAAAATTACTTGTAAAAATATCAATTTTTTTAAATTTAATTAAACATATGATTATTCACAAAGGAGAGCCCTTCAAATATCATAATTGTCTAATTAAGACATGGTAAAAAATAACCACGGATTTTGCAATGACATTTCCTGCAAATGTGACTGTCATGAGGGATCAAGTTTTAGAAGAGGTAATAGGAAGAGACAGTATTGCTAGAAAAACAATTCAATCCAGATATGTTGTATAATAGAGTAGTTCATTTCTATATCGATAAAAAAGGATATTCAAAAGACAAAGCAAATGAAATTGCTCAGACAGTAGTACAGAAAGAAGCTCTACGAAGAATTTGTAAAAATGAAAAATGTAAGCACTTTTCACATGATCATATCAGAAATGCAGAAACATGTCTAGTAAATAATTGTGGATGTAATGAATTTACGAAGTAAAATTATCTAATGAATTTTCAAGTAAAGGCTGTGCACTAATTCCTCTTTTCCTCAAATCTTCTGCAAATTCATCTACAAACCCATGGATTGTGTAAACTTGTTCAGCTCCTGATTGCACAACCATATCAATTAACTCATTGTAATCACAATGATCACTCATAGGAAAAGAATAATCAGTTCGTCTCCCAAAAGAATATTTCATGGATTGTGCCCATCCACTAAATCCAATTGTTACAGCACCATATTTTGATTTCATGTCTTGGACAAATTTGTTTTTACTTGACATCATAGGGGCAACCATAACCCATGGCTTTTTTTCAAGCAAACCATTTTTTTCAGCTTCAGTATGTCCAATACCATCATTTAGAGATACGCCAAATTTTTGATGTAATGTGTTCATGTCTTTTACAGAATCATGTAGGTATAATGGACCCCAGTGTCCAAAGAACTGAGTGATAGTTTGGGCTTTACCTAATTGATATCCCATCAAAATTACAGGAACGCCTCTACCATAAAGTTCAGAAATTAATTCATTTACTTGTTTAAGAATATCTTCAAGTTTTGGAAAAACAAATTCAGGTAAGCCAAATGTGCATTCAGTGATCAAAGTTTTGCACTTTGGGATTTTAGCGCCTTTCAGAAATCCACGATCCCTAGTACAAACATCCCCAGTATAGAAAATATCATCAAAAAGTAATCCTTTAGCACCTAAAATATGGCCACTGTCAATTAAAGAGAAATCATCAAGGGATTCAACATGATTTTCCATCCTAAATCCTCTAAGATAGGCTATTTCATTAGTCTCAATAGAAGATAAAATGGTTCCACCGTTTTTTGAGGGAAGATGATCAGAGTGTGCATGAGATACAAAGTTTATTCCATTGACATCACTGTTTTTTGGATCCAAGTAAACTCGTTTATCATCAACTTCACACAGAATTCCATTCTTTGTCATCCTGACTTTACTAGGCAATGAAAATCAAATCAGTTGGATTTGATATAAATTGCAGGTTTGATCTACTATTGACTAGTTGCTAAATCTAGGAATTCTAATCTCAGGTCGTGGGAGTAACATGGAATCCATCCTAAAGGCAATTAAGAAAAAAAAGATTCCAATCAATCCAACTATAGTAATTTCTAACAAACATGATGCCAAAGGACTCAAAATAGCTCAAAAATTAGGAGTCAAAATCGAAGTGGTTCAGAGTAAAGGATTCAAAGGAACCAGAGCCGAATACGATAAAGAAATTATTTCTATCCTCACAAAACATGGAGTCACGCCAAAAAATGGCCTTGTATGCCTTGCAGGATTTATGAGAATCATTAGTCCAGAGTTTGTCAAAAAATACAAAAACAGAATAATCAATATTCACCCAGCATTATTACCAGCATTTCCAGGATTGGATTCACAAAAACAAGCATTAGAATATGGAGCCAAAGTGTCAGGGTGTTCAGTTCATTTTGTAGATTCAGGAATGGACACAGGACCTGTAATTATTCAAGCAGTAGTCAAGATTAATGAAAAAGATACTGAAGAATCACTTTCAAAAAGAATTCTAAAAGAAGAACATAGAATTTATCCAGAGGCAGTAAATCTATTTGCCAGAAAGAAAATCAAAGTTTCAGGCAGAAGGACAATAATTAGTTAAGAATCAGGACCGCCAAAAAAATACAAAACCTTGAGTTCTTGAGTATTTCCATGAAAATAATGCTCTACATCTTTAGCTACAAAAAATAATTTATCTTTAGATACTTTGTAATCCTTGTCCTTGATTTTCAGAAAACCATTACCAGATATGACAAAATATACCTCATCACTGTCATGAGGGGTTTGTGTATCTTCTTCACCTGGTTTCAATACTAGAACTCCTGCAGCTAAACTATCCTTATTGATAAAAGTTTGAAAGTACGAATTATTGTTTTTAATTTTTTCTAGATATGTTTCTAAATCATACTCTAGTTTCAATTTTATTCAGCAGCTACTTCGTATGTTTTTCTTTGAGGGTCTGCACTCATGAAAGAATGTCCAGTTGGGTGAATTTTTTCATGTTCAGGGCTCTGATGCATTTTGATAAAAGTCTCCTTACTCTCATGCTCTACAAGAATTCTAAAACTTCCATCAGTGGATTTCAAGAATCGTCTTGAAATGAATCCAGGAAAATTACATAATACTTTGTTTGATTCTGCAAACCAGCTTTTGAAATCTTCTTCAGCGCCATCTTTGAGGGAAATGTCGGCTATCATTACAAACATGATATGACTAGGAAAAGAACCATTTAATTTCTTTTCCACGATTTTCAACTTGAATTCCAAGAATTAAATATCTACAAATCAAAAGCAGATCATGGTAGGAGTCAAAATTGATGGTAAGCTTATTGCTCAATCAGTCAAAGACAGAGTCAAAAAAGCAGCAGAAGAGTTGAAAAAACAAGGAATTTCACCATGTTTAGCCACAGTCCTGATTGGAGAAGATCCAGCTTCTGCCACATATGTACGGAATAAACACAAGGCATGCGAGGAGGTCGGAATAGCAACCAAAGACCACAAATTAGATTCAAACATTACACAATTAGAATTAATAAAAATTATTGACGAATTAAATTCAGATAGAACAGTTCATGGAATTCTAGTGCAACTCCCATTACCAAAACAGTTAGATGAATTTTCCACCACATCAAGAATTTCACCATTAAAAGATGTAGATGGTTTGACTCCACATAATGCAGGATTACTAGCTATGAAAAAAGCGGCATTGGTTGCATGTACACCATCAGGAGTTATGGAGATGTTTGATTATCATGATATCAATCTAGAAGGGAAAAACATAGTACTAATCAATCGAAGTAACCTAGTAGGAAAACCACTATATCATTTATTGTTAGAAAAAAATGCCACAGTAATTACTTGTCATTCTAAAACCAAAAATTTAGCAGAATTATGTCAAGCTGCAGATATTATCATCACCGCAGTAGGCGACAGAAACAAATTCAAATTAACTCCAGACATGATCAAAGAAGGAGCAATTGTAATTGATGTAGCAATATCAAGATTTCAAGAAAAATTGGTAGGAGATTCAGATTATGAGGAGATAATTCAAAAAGCATCATTTGCAACACCTGTTCCAGGCGGAGTTGGACCCATGACAGTTGCAATGCTATTGAAAAATACAATAACTGCAGCATCATTGAGTAGTCAAATTGGGCAATAATCCTGAAAAAGAATCATTACGAAATCGTCTTTTGGAAACAAGAGACAATACATCTTTTGATTTGTTAAAAATTGCAAGTGGAAATATTCAGAAAAAATTAAAGAAAGTATATGCTTTCAAAAATGCCCAAAAAATTGGAGCGTATTACCCAATAGGAAGTGAGATTTTTACTCAAGATATAATCCAAGAATTAATCAGTCAAGGAAAGGAGGTTTTCCTGCCCAAAGTTATTGGTGAAACCATGGAATTTAGAAAAATTGAGGATTTTTCAAGCCTAGAACAAGGCAGTTTTGACATAATGGAACCAAAAGACAATTGTCCAGTTGAGAATGACCTAGATGTCATTCTAGTACCAACAGTAGGAATAGATCATAGTGGAGTTAGATTAGGGTATGGTTATGGATTCTATGACAAATTTTTGGCAGAAAACAAAACTACAACAATTTCCCTTACCTTGGAAAAACAAATTATCAAAAAAATCCCAAAATCAGATCATGATATCTTAATTGATTGGATACTCACAGAAGATCAAATGATACATACTCAAAGATAAGAAAGGCCTTTTTGGCCGATATCTTTTCGACAAAATTTTTGAGACCAAGTAATTTTTTCAGTTGCAGCATATGCATTCTTAATTGCAGATTCCAATGTATCACCCAATGCAGTCACTCCCAATACACGTCCACCGTTTGAAAGAATCTTTTCTCCAGATTTTTTTGTTCCAGCATGGAAAACAATTGCACCATCAGGAATAGAATCAAACCCAGTTATCTCATCATCTTTGGAATAAGCCTCAGGATATCCCTTTGATGCCAAAACAACACATACTGCAGATTTGGATTTCCAAGTAGTGGGAGGTAAAGAGGACAACGTACCATCAACACTTGCGACAAAATAATCATACAAATCAAAATCCATTCTCATAGTAATTGGCTGACATTCAGGATCACCCATTCGAGCATTGTATTCTAAAACAAAAGGTTTGCCATCTCTAATCATAATTCCAGCATACAAAAATCCCTTAAACAAAATTCCTTCCTTTTTCATTGCATGGATGGTTTTTTCAATAACTTCTTCTTGAATTATTTTTGCTAAACTATCATTAACTATAGGAGTAGGAGAATATGCACCCATTCCTCCAGTGTTTGGACCCTCATCATTATCAAAAATTCTCTTATGATCTTGACTAGAAGCCATAGGAATAGCAATATCTCCATCTGAAAGGGCAATGTATGAGGCTTCAATTCCATCAATTCTTTCCTCAATGATAATTCGATTTCCAGCATCACCAAATGTCTTATTTACCAAAATGGTTTGAATTGCAGAAATTGCCTCATCATTACTATTGCAAACAATTACACCTTTTCCTGCTGCAAGGCCATCAGCCTTTACAACCACATTGTAGTCAAGGGATTCAACATATTCTTGAGCTTTTTGAGGATCATCAAATATTTCAAAACGAGCAGTTGGGATTTCGTTTCTTTTCATGAAGTCTTTTGCCCAAATCTTACTGGATTCAAGTTGAGCTGCTTGCTGAGAAGGGCCAAAAACTTTCAGACCTAATTTATTGAATTTATCAACAATTCCGGCAGCTAGAGGATCCTCAGGTCCAACCACAGTAAAACAATTATTCTTTTGAGCAAAATCGGCTAATCCATCTAAATCATCAACATTAATTGGAACATTATTTTCTGTTCCCCCATTTCCAGGGGCAGTAAAAACAGTTTCAACTTTATCGCTTTGAGCTAATTTCCATGATAAAGCATGTTCTCGTCCACCAGAACCAATCACTAAGACATTTACCAACAAAAAATTATCTTTTTCCCAATTATATAATCCAAGTCTCAACAAATCAATTTAGCTTTATAATGCCACAAACATTCCAAAATTCAGATGGAACTTTCTGCAAAATTTGACGCTAAAGCAATAGAATCTGAAGTTAGAAAATATATCAAATCCATTGATTTGGAAAAACAAATTTTTGCATCAGACAAGCCTGAAAAAATTAGATTTATCGAAGGCCCACCCACTATGAATGGTATCCCACATGCTGGACATCTTAGGGGCAGAGTAATCAAGGATTTGTGGTACCGATTCAATACACTACAAGGGAAAAAAATTCAATTTAATGGAGGATGGGATACACAAGGACTTCCAGTTGAATTACAAGTTGAAAAAGAATTAGGAGTAACTGGAGGAAAAAGTGAAGCCATCAAAGAATTCGGAGTTGAGAAAATTGTTTCTGAATGTAAAAAAGTCGTAGAGAAATTTAACAAGACATGGGTTGAAGTAGATGAACAACTTGGAATGTCATTTAATCATGAAAAAGCATATTGGACTTTTAGAGACGAGTTTATCGAAAGAGAATGGCAAGTCCTCAAAAAAGCATATGAAAACAAAATTTTAGAAGAAGACTTTACTGTTATTGCATATTGTCCAAGTTGTCAAACGTCACTTAGTCATGCTGAAGTCAATCAAGGATACGAAGAAGTCAAAGATCCATCACTATACTACAAAGTCAAACTAGTGGATGAGGATGCATTTTTGATTGTATGGACTACAATGCCATTTACACTTGTGACAGATGCAATGGTAGGATTACAGCCCGAAGAAGATTATGCGTATGTCAAAGTGGAAAATGAAACTTGGATTATTGGGAAAACAAGATTAGAAGAATTCATGGCAGAGGTAAAAATTGAAGAATATAAAATTGAGAAAACCGCAAAAGGTTCAGAATTTGAAGGAAAAAAATACATTCACCCATTATTGGATTTAATTCCAGAACTAAATGAAATTTCAAAACTAGACAATTATCATGTGGCAGTATCAGAGACATTTGTAGATGCCAGTACAGGAAGTGGTCTGGTCCACCTATCACCTGCAAATGGTGAGGAAGATATCAAAATTGCAAATAAACGTAAAGTCAAAATTTTCAGTCCCATTGATGACGAGGTAAAATTTACTGAAAAAGCAGGAAAATACCAGGGAATGTTTGTAAGAGATGCAGATATGCCAATTGTAGAGGATCTAAAAGAGTGCAATGCACTTGTAAAAATTGGTAAAATTAAACACAAGTATCCATTATGCTGGAGATCACACCATCCAATTGTTTGGCTAGCTAGAAGAGGATGGTTTTACAAATTAGACAGGTTAGATAACAAAGCAATTGATGCTGCAGAAAGTGTAGAATACTTTTTTGAGCAACCAAAAAATAGATTTCTTGGAATTATCAAAGAACGACACCCATGGTGTATTTCTCGAGAAAGGATTTGGGGTTGTCCTCTACCAGTATGGAATTGTGAGGATTGTGGCGAGAAAAATTGGTTCTTTAACAGAAAAGACATTGTGGAAGCTGCAGACAAATTACCAGACGGTCCTAACTTTGAATTACACAGACCATGGATTGACAATATTACAATAAAATGTAAAAAATGTAATGGAGTCAATACAAAAAGAGAAGAATATGTTTTAGATACTTGGCACAACAGTGGTTCTGCACCATATTCATCTCTAACTGATGAAGAATATGCAAATGAAATTCCTGCACCATTTTTCACAGAAGGTATTGATCAAACTAGAGGTTGGGCATACACATTACTAATTGAAAATGTAATTTTAAACAACGCAGCAACTCCTCCTTACAAAGCATTCTTGTTTCAAGGACATGTGTTAGATGAGAAAGGAGGAAAAATGAGTAAAAGTAAAGGTAATGTTTTAGAAGGTGCAGAGTTACTTGAAAAATACCCAGTTGATTTAATTAGATTCTATTTTATGTGGAAAGCAAGTCCAATCGAGCCACTAAGTTTCAGTACAGACGAATTAATGTCAAGACCATATCAGGTAATTAACACATTATTCAATTTGCACCTATATTTTCAACAAAATAGCCAATACGATAATTTTGACAAATCAAACTCTATAGAATGGGCAAAGCAAAATGATTTACTTACGTCTCCAGACATATGGCTATTATCTAAACTCCAAAAACTAATTCAGGTGCTTACTGAGAAAAATGAATCATGTAAATTTCACGAAGGGGCAAAAGCAATCGATGATTTCATAATCAACAACCTTAGTCAAATTTACATCCCGATTACTAGAGGGGAATTATGGGATGAAGACGATGAAAAGAAAAATAGAAGATTATCAATATATGCAGTCCTAAGCGAAGTTCTAAAAACATTAGATATTCTGATTCATCCATTTTGCCCATTTACAAGTGAGCATCTATACCAGTCAATATTTCCAGGAAAACAAAGTATCCTACTTGACAAATGGCCAATATACCAAGAAGATTTAGTCAATGAAGAAATTGAAGAGTCATTTGACATAATGAAAGACATTGTATCCATTTCTTCAGCTGCCAGAATGAAAGGAAAGTTGAAAAGAAGATGGCCATTAAATGAAGCCCAGATTTGCGTAAAGAAAGGCCAAAAAATTAAACTCGAATCATTATCTGAACTATTACAATCTCAGCTAAATGTTGAAAAATTCACAATTACTGAAACAGAAAAAGAATCAGGATTAGAACAAATTCTAGAATTAAAACAATTAGGATTACCTGTCAGAGGAGTAATTGAATTAGAAAGAAAACGAATTGGACCTAAAGCAAAACAACACATGGGAAAACTTGTTTCCACATTTAATGAAACAAATCCAGATGAGATAATTTCATCATTAGAAAAAAATTCAAAATACGATTTTAATATTGATGGAGAAACAATCTCATTAGATAATGACGATTTTATAATTGATTTTGATGCAAGTGAGAATTTTGCAGCTGCAAAAAGAGACAACTTTACTGTAATTATTTCCACATCTAGAAACAAAGAGATGATGGCAAAAGGATTGGTAAAAGACATTGCAAGAAGACTTCAAACACTTAGAAAAGAGAGAGGGTATACACCAACTGATGTTTTAGAAATTGCATCAATTTTAGAATTAGATGAAGAGTCACTTGAAATGATGAAAGAAAAAGCTAAAGAATTAGCATTTTTGGTCAGAGTAAAACAAGTAAACTTTACAGAATCATGTAAAGAATACAAAGAAGATGATATTGATGGTCAAAAAATCAAAATTTCAGTAGAATAGATTTTGAGAATGAATGTAATATTTTTATTACAATCAGAAATCCCATAAGCAAATGTCAGAATCAACCCCAAATGTTGTTGGAATTAACGTTCTAAAACAAAATGGCCTAGATGTTGATGAGTTGTTAAAGGAATTAATCAAAAATGCAGCAGTAGAATTTACTGCATACTATTACTTTACCAATCTCAGAGCACATTGCACAGGCATGGAGGGGGAAGGATTGAAAGGAATTATCGAAGATGCAAGATTAGAAGATCTTAGTCACTTTGAATCATGTCTTGAGAGAATCTATCAGTTAGGTGGAGCTCTTCCAAATGACGCAACAGAATTTATTAAAATGTCTGGCTGCGAATTCTTACAACTTCCAGCAAATCCAACAGATCATAAAGCGATTCTAGAAAAATGTCTCAAAGCAGAACAGGGGGCAATTGTCAACTGGAATAAAATTTGCCAGATGACATTAGGAAAAGATCCTGCCACATATGATATTGCAAAAGATATCCTAGCTGAAGAGATCGAACATGAGTCTTGGTTCCTAGAGCTAATCTATGGTAGACCATCAGGACACATGAGAAGAAAGTATGCAGGTGAAAGACCACATACAAGAAAACATTCTAGAGCATTAGATATGGCCTAAGTGCCAAATCATTTTCTTTATTTTAAATTTAGAATTAAAGTGACTTCATACACGACAAGTTGTGAAGATGCGTTGTTTTATTACGGTTAAATAGAAAAATCACATATTAGTAATATGGTAAAGCAGATCAGCCTCGATGCATGGCAAATTCAGCATTTATCAGATCTGTTAGAAAAAGGCTCAAACATCGTTGCAAAAACAAACAGGCCAATCATTCTGTATAGACAAACACTAGAAGAAGAAGAGGAATCTTATGAAGAAATTGTGTGTTCTCTTACCAAAGGATATGTTATTGAGCAAATGGTAACATCTGGAGGAATCTTAGTTCCAAGCTTTCATCAGCAATTTGTTTTTACTATTGAGGAATACCCTCAAGAATTGTTACGAAAAAGTAAAGATCGCTTTTTAGAAATGATTGATTTTCTAGATGAACAACTGAAATAGTATCATAGTTAATAAAGACCGTAAATTTCATGATTTTTGCATGCAATTACTAGAATTTCAGGCTAAAGAATTATTCAGAGAATATGGAATCAACCTACTAGATAGCATCTCGTCTACCAATATCGAAGATGGGCGCAAGCATGCAAAGGAATTAGGATATCCATTTGTAATCAAAATTCAGGTACCAGTAGGAGGCAGAGGAAAGGCAGGAGGCATTCAAAAATGTCAAAATGATGACGAATTTGAGCTAAAATATCCTCAAGTCATGGACTTGACAATCAAGGGAGAAAAAGCAAGAGCAATTTTACTTGAAAAGATGGCAGACATTAAAAAAGAATTGTATCTTTCAATATTTTTGAATCGTTCAAAAAGATGTTATACAATTATTGCATCAGCTGAAGGCGGTGTTGAAATCGAGTCAGTGAAAAATCAAATCATCAAAGAAGTAGGATTAGGAGATGTTTCAGATGAATTGGCAAGAGAAGTTGCAAAGGAAATGGAATTAGAAGGAAATACGGCAGAGCAATTTGTAGACACTTTGAAAAAATTATCAAAATTAACAATTGAAAAAGAAGCAGAACTTGTTGAGATTAATCCATTAGCAATCATGCAAGATAATACAATCATGGCATTAGATGGAAAATTTGTAACAGATGATAATAGCAATTTCAGACATCCAGAATTACAACAGTACCAAGAAAAAACAGCAATTGAAGAACAAGCTGAAAAAAGTGGATTTTCTTTAGTTGAACTTGATGGAGATATCGCAGTGGTAGGTAATGGTGCAGGACTTGTAATGTCAACATTAGACATGTTATCAGATAACGGTGGAAAACCTGCATGTTTCCTAGATGTAGGGGGCGGTGCAACAACAGAATCTGTGTATGAAGCATTAACGTTAATCAGTCAACTACCAAGAGTAAAGGGAATTCTTGTAAATCTCTATGGAGGAATTGTAAAAACAACAGTTGTTGCTGAAGCATTTCTTAAAGCATATGAAAATAATCTAATTGATTTGCCAGTGTTTTCAAGACTAAAAGGTACTGAATCAGAAAAAGCAAAAGAAATGCTTCAAGGATCTAGAACCAACATATTTGATTCAGTAGAAGATGCAATTAATGCAGCAGTTATGGGGATAAAAAAATGACAGACATTTTTGAATTACTAAAAGGCAAGCCAGGAGATTCAGATTATGAAAAGAAAGGAGTAATTGTTCAAGGCATCACCGGTGCATATGGCTCACTACATACAAAACAAATGATGGCATATGGAACCAATGTAGTTGCAGGTGTCACTCCAGGTAAAGGAGGTCAGAAATTTGAAGATAAAGTTCCAGTTTACAACACAATGCAGGAGGCAGTAGATGCAACTAATGCAAAAATATCAATCGTATTTGTTCCAGCAAAATTCTTTTTATCAGCAGCTAAAGATGCATTAGAATCAGGAATCAAACTACTAGTTGCAATTCCAGAACATGTCCCAATTAGAGACACAATGGAGGCATTAGATTTAGCAAACAAAAAAGGTGCAACAATTATCGGACCAAACACACCAGGAATAATGATTCCAGAATTAATCAAGATAGGAATCATGCCACCAATGCCATTCAAGGCAGGAAAAATTGCCGTATTATCAAAAAGTGGAACATTACTTTATGAAATTTCAGATGCTCTTACTAACTCTGGATTTGGTCAATCAATTACCATTGGAATTGGTGGAGACCCAGTTAACGGAACAAGATTGATTGATGCATTTGAAATGGTAAAAGACATTCCAGATATGGAAGGTTTGGTAATAGTTGGAGAAATAGGTGGAGACTCTGAAGAAATTTTGGCTCAAAGAATTATCGATAGTGGATTTAACAAACCAACAGTAGCATACATTGCAGGACGTGCAGCACCTAAAGAAAAGAGAATGGGTCATGCAGGAGCAATCGTAATGGGAACTTATGGGTCAGCAGAATCCAAAGTATCTATGTTTAACAAAGCAAACATACCAGTAGCCAAAAGACCTGCAGAAGTACCAGTATTACTAGCTGGAAAGATGGAAAAATCCGATTAGATTAAAAGAGAGGAATTGAGGAGAGAATTAAATGCCAGTTACAGACCCCGAGAAGAAAAGAATTGCTCAACAAGCACGTCTTGTAATGAAAATTTGTTTCAAATGTGGATGCAGAAATGACATTGATGCTACACGATGTAGAAAATGTAGAAATCCATACTTGCGACTAAAGAACAGAAACCTCGGCGTCAAGAAATAGAATTAAGCAATCATTAGTCTTTGTCTATAGTCTACAATTGCAGATTTTAATTCAGCATAATGTTGTTTAACAAATGATTTTGCATCTTCAGGACTATCTAATTCTTCAAAAATTAGCTGCAGATCATCAGGTAACTGATCATTCATTTGATACAAAACTTTAGCAGCCTCTACATATTGTCCTAAATTGTCAGCATATTCAAAAGCTAATTTCATCCTATCAATCAAGGCATCAAATTCTTGTAAAGACATGATAATTATTTTTTAAAATCAGTAATAAAGCCCAAGGTAATTGTGACATAATCACATAGCAAAGACAAAAAAACCACCCACATGAAAGATAGTTGGACCGGTCGTCTAGTTTGGTTTGGATGACGCACTCACACTGCGTAAGGAAATTAATTTCCCGCAAAGGTCGTGGGTTCAAATCCCATCCGGTCCATCCCCACTGTGGGTTCAGACCCCTTTTTTGTATCAATTCTTGTAATTATTTTGTAAATTTTCTAAAATGTTTGTGTCATTTTGTTATTGATTGTTGAAAAAATTATACCGTCTTGGGTGCAGACCCTAGAGGTTCTGAACCCATAGTTTTATTTTAAACTTTGAGAAGAAAACTTGGATGCATTGTGGGGTGGACCATTTTATTGTTTATGCATTATGAGAAATTTTTGAAGGTTCTTGGATATGAATTTTTGAAATTAATCCCAGAGAGCGACATGCAAGCGTTCCAAGCAACAAGGCAACTGCAATCAAGACGATCGTTCCTGAGGGTGCCAAGTTAAGATAGTATGAAAGAAGTATTCCCGTAACTACAGAAAACACGGACATGGATATAGAAATTCCAACAGTTTTTTTGAATCCCTTGCCAAATAACATTGCAGAAAGGTTTGGTATCACAATTAGTGCCGAGATAAGCAGTATTCCCACAAGTCGCATCGATGTAACCACTGTTACTGCTGCAATAACGACAAACAGGTAATTCAGCATAGTCACATTCAGTCCTGCCACTTTTGCCTGTTCCTCGTTAAAGGAAATATGCAAAAACTGTTTTTGAAATACCAAAAGCGTTCCAACTATTCCAGCACTAATAGCAGTGATTGTGATTGTATCTTCTTGGCTGATTAAAAGAATGCTTCCAAACAAAAAGCTAAACAGGTCTACTGAAAATCCTCCTGAGGCACTCACTAGTGTCACACCTACCGCAAGACCAGACACTAAAACAACTGCAACTGCGGCATCTCCAGAGATCTTTGTACTAGAACGAAGTTTCTGCAAGCCCAGTCCTCCTAGTACAGATACAACAAAAGCACTCCACAACGGAGCAACTCCGAGAAACAACCCTACAGAAATTCCACCAAAAGCAACGTGTGCTATGCCGTCGCCAAAAAGTGCATACCTTCTAAGTACAAGAAAAGTTCCCATAAACGAACAGATTACCGCTACAGAAATTCCAGCAATTATAGCTTTTTGCATAAAGCCATACGATAAGACATCAAGAAGCATGGTTTCACCTAATGATTATGATCATGCATATGCATCTGCATTGCAGATTCTGTGTAGGTTTTTAGAATCTTTTCGTCTGCAAAGAATTTTTCTTTTTCTCCGTGAAAGAAAAGTTTTCTGTTCATGCATGCAACTCTGTTTGCGTATTTTTTTATTGCATCAAGATCATGGGACGACCAGACAACCGTGATTCCGTTTTCTTTGTTAATTTTCTTGATGACGCTATAGAACTTGTTTTGTGATTCCATATCTACACTTGTGACAGGCTCATCAAGAATTAAAAGTAGTGGATCTTTTACTAGAGATTTGGCAATGAATACTCTCTGAAGTTCTCCACCTGAGAGTTCTCCTATCCTTCTGTTTTTCAAATGTTCCAAGCCAACCGTTTTTAGAGCTTCCAGTATCTTGTCTTCGGTTTTGTCAATTTTTTTGTAAACTCTGTTCCAACAGCAACCACACTGCTGAATCAGTTTAGCACCCTTTACAATTTTTTTATCAGAGATAATTCCCATTGACACTATATCATAGACTGTTGCAGGAAAGTTTGGCTCAAATGCAATCTTTTGCGGGACATATCCTACACGTGGGATCAATGACTTGTACTTTTCTGGTCCGTAACCAAACAGATTTATCTTTCCTTTGTAATCCTGTATTCCCAATATGGCACGAAACAAGGTTGTCTTTCCTGCCCCATTAGGACCTACTATTCCTAGGAGGTCTCCTTCTGCAACGTCAAAACTGATGTCATCTACTGCAATGTGGTTGTTGTATCCTATTGTTAGATTTTCCACCTGAAGAACACTTGTCATTGACATTCTAGGGCCACCTTGAGTGCATCTAAGTTTTGCTCCATTTTTTCCAAAAATGTAACACCCTCAGATGCTTCGTCAGGAGTTAATGCCTCTAATGGGCTGAAGATCATGACTTGTGCACCTGCTTCATCTGCAATTACTTCTGCAAGTCTTGGGTCTACCAGTTCTTCAGCAAATATTACCTTAATGTCATTGTCATTTACAAAATCTATAAATTCAGCAATTTCAGATGCAGTTTTGGAACCATATTTGCCAAGATAGATGAAAACTTTT
>JACNFR010000032.1 GCA_014384555.1 Candidatus Nitrosopumilus sp.
AACGGGATCTGAACCCGTGACCTTTACATTACCAATGTAACGCTCTACCAGACTGAGCTACCGAAGCACAAATTCACCCTGCAGAAAATCCTTATAATTCTTCATTTTGGGCAAAAAAACTCTAAACTGTTAAATTTCACTCAAATTTTTATCCTTTTGGAGGAGTAATCAAGCCTGGCCAAAGTAAGCACTATGTGCTTTTGGACATGCAGGACTTAAGATCAAATAATGGGTGATCCTGTCTCTCAGGAGTTCGTGGGTTCAAATCCCACCTCCTCCACTTTATCTTGGATTTTTGATTCCTCTGGAATTTAGAACTTCATAAACATCTGGCAATGAGAATACAAATCCAACATGGACACAATCTTTCTCATCACAAAGCTGACAAAATAATTCTCCTTTTTGAATTGCAACTTCTGCAATTCTGTTTTTGATATTATCTTTTAGAACAACACGATCATCATCAACTGAAATTTTCTCAATCTTTGGAGCATATCTTGCAAAGGTCTTGTCCTTCTGCATCATCTCTTCTAACATGTAAGTTACATAACCGGCAAAACTGTTGACACCTTTCATTGTTAGATCGTCTTTACTCTTTTGATAAACTTCATGGAATTTATCATAAACAGTTTCCGAAACAGTGATTGATTTGAATCCAGCTTTTGGCATTTTACTTTTCCTTACCGTACAATAAAGTACCCGAGTATATAATGTTTTATTCTAAAATCTTGCTTTGATATTTCAATTGAAAATTAGTCTTTATAGAATACTATGGTCCAAGAGCACTATGGGAAAAGGATATTCTACTGAGGAGATAAGACAAAAACTGATTTCTCTTTTAGATGATGATATTTCTGGAATGTCTGGAATTGAGATTTCTGAAAAAATTGGCATAAACAGAATTACAATGTCAAAATATCTCAAAGTATTTGCAGCAGAGGGATTACTACGACAAAAAAATATTGGAAATGTCACTTTATGGTTTTTAGAACCAGGCCAAGAATCTTTCATCTTCCCTGATGATTATTTCAAAGTGGCCTCACAGTATATTGAATATTTGATAAAGGGAACAGAAGACCAAGTTTTCTCACTTATTCGTAATTGTTTACACTCTGGAGGAACTGTAAATCGTTTGATTCTAGAAGTAATCTTCCCATCCATTGAATATGTGAAAAAACTGTTTGATGATGGAAAAATTGGAACTTCAGAACAAAATCTTCTGATGAATACAATTTCAAATTCTCTTCAAATTTTTAATCAGATTCAAGTTGTCTCTGATCCAAAAAAGAACATAGTTGTCATAGCATCAGATGCCCAGAGTAGATTGGATTCTGAGGCAGCTTCATCTGTTTACCACTCTGCTGGTTGGAAGGTTTCTCACTTGGGTGACATGTCATCTTCTATCAATGTATTATTTGATCTTGATCTTCAAAAATTAATAGGAAAAATATGGAAACAAAAGTCTGGCATTCTAGTGATAGTGGTATTTTCCAAAACTGATGAGGGCCTAAACTTTTTTGCAGATTCTATAAATCAAATAATTGAAAAATCTGGAAAACAAATGAAATTGGCATTGTGTGGAAAAGTATCCAAAAAAACTAAAATTCGTTCTGATTTGACATCTGAAAAAATTGGGGACATTTTACAATGGTCCCAAACGGTGTCAGAAAATCAAAAATAATGAAAAATGGGCCCGATGTGATTCGAACACATGACCTTTCGATTATCAGTCGAACGCTCCAGCCAAGCTGAGCTACGAGCCCACGAAGAAATCTCTAGGCTAGACTCATTTAAGTTTAATTTTCTTTCCACTTGATTGAGCAGCCAATTGAAGGGTCAAAATCTTTTTCGATTTTTTCTCCAGATATCAATTTCTCCATGTTGACAATCATGGTTTTTTCAGTTGCCTCATCATCTGGTTTCATGGCATTGTCTATTTTTCCATGAAAAACTAACTCTTTTTGTGCATTAAACAAGAATGGATCTGGAGTACACATTGCTCCATATTTCTTTGCAATCTCTTGTGTCTCATCTACTAAATAATCAAATTCAAATCCTTTCTCTTTTGCCGTCTGTTTCATGGCATCAAAACTATCTTCTGGATAATCTGTAGAGTCATTACTGTTAATTCCTATGATTGCAATATCTTTGCCACATTTTTCATATAACTCATTTAATGCATCTACTTTTGCTTTAACATATGGACAATGATTACACATGAAAATTATCAAAATTCCTTTGTAACTGCTATAATCATTCAATGAATGTTTTTTATCGTCAGTTCCCATTAATTCAAAGTCTGGTGCAATATCACCAGTTTTTAGTTTGATTTGTGATTCTAAAAGTACCATGTTCAAGCAATCGTGTTTTCAAATAAAATTCTTGCCAAGAAGACAACAATTAAAATCCACACTTTATTCATTCTTCATGTGGGCCGGTAGTATAGCCTGGTAGTATACCCGCCTTGCACGCGGGGGGTCACGGATTCAAATTCCGTCCGGTCCACT
>JACNFR010000079.1:0-3070 GCA_014384555.1 Candidatus Nitrosopumilus sp.
CTGGTGACGATTCAAATCCTAGATTCATTTTGAATCTCACCTTTTTAATTTTGAGAATTTGCAGTTTTCTCGTAATAGTATTCTTGTTTTTTCAAATCTTTTTCAGATATTATTCTACATTTGCGCATTGGAACCAATCGTGAAATCTGCTCATACGTCTTCATATCTCTAACATCTGCAGCATATGCGATTTGTAATAGGGGTGGTTTCTCAACAATCATTGGTTTTGCTTGCTCATATCCTCCACTTTGCCTCATTCCAGTTCTAAATAATCCTAAATGACTATTGTTTTTTGAAATTTGAGGATCTTGGTATACGCAAATTGCAAACTCGTCATTTTCTTTTTCAATTATGGTCAATCTGGTGAATTTGTCACTCCAGTCCTCTATTTCTTTGGCAATCAACATTGCCTCTTTCTTATCTTCAAATACGGTGGATACGACTAATCTATCTTTTTCATATGCCCATGATATTCCATAGAAATTATTTTTCCAATCAATATCTAGAGACATGTGTTCTCTTCAAGATTTATCAAAATAATGCTTTCGAATTATTCTCTATTGAGGTTCTTGGGACTTTGTATATGCTATAATTGACTACTATTCTGAGAGCGTGTTACCGTTTTTTCAATAACGCTTCTTCTGGTGTTTTTCCTTTATTTGATTCCCAATGCCAATTATGATGTTTTTTCCAATGATTTTCTAGTTCTTCAGTAGTTGGCTCTTTTCCTAATGGTGTTCCGCATAACTTACACTGTATCATTTTTTGTTACCTCTTGTTTTTTCTTTTTTGGTTTTAGAATTGGGTGACATTGAACAGGTAAATTTTCATCATCCATGATGAGATTAGAAATTAAATTGAAATTAAGAGTTTGCATTTTGTGATGGTTGTTTCTTTTTAGATTGTTTATTTTTATCTCTATACTTGTCTCTCTTTCTCTTTCTTTCCAAATCTAAAATTGCATATGTCTTTCCAGTTTCACAAAGTTTCATATCTCCAGTATATTCATCATGGATTGATTCAAACAAACCACTTGATAGTAATTCTCCAACAAAACTCCATGCCATATCTTCAGAAACTTCAAATTTGTATGAGATGGTTGACACTTTTGTGAAATAACCATTTTTAGAATTTCTTATAACAAACTGTTCTACTTTTTGCTCTGTCGTCAAACTTGGTTCTCGTTTTTTAAAATTTCTATATGGTTTTCTTTCTGACATTTTCTTTCAACTATTTTATTTTAATCCTTGGCATTAAGTGTGTCCGGATCATTATTTCCTGGCATGTATTTGTCACCTAATTTATTTTTCATTTTATCATCAAATTCTTCTTGTAATCTAGTAAGATACATTTCAGCCTCTGTTTCATCCTCTGGAATTCCAGTATCTGTGTCAAAATTAAATCCAGTTGCTAAATGATAAAATTCTTCAAAGAATTCTTTACAATCAATTACATCTGCTTTTTCATCTATTATCGTAACCAGACAATCGTTCTCCATTCTGAAATTGAGACAAATTTCCTCCTCAATCATAACGTCCACTATGACTGACATGAGATATGCGACGTATTTTTTGTCTAATTTTCCTTGATCTTTATTTGCAATCCATAATTCATTCCCATCCAAGAAATTGTCAAATGTTCTAACTACCATGTCTCTAACATCTACATCTGGATGGGCTAATTTTGATTTCCAGGACTCAAAATTTCCTGGTTCTGCATACACTGCATCAAATGTTAGTTCTTCGTTAATTTGTTCAAATTCCCAAATTTCTCTATTGGTCCACATTGGTGAGAATTCTGAAATTAGTTTTCTAGTAGTTTGATCCAATAAATTTTCTGTTTTTCTCTATTGTTTAATCTTATCTTGAATCGCTGTTTATGCCGGATTTGAGAAATTCAATAGTACATTCTGCTAGTTCTTTACTAGAGTGTTTTTTGATATCATGTTTGCAATTTGGACAAATACCTGATTCTTCCTCAGAAAATCCATCTCCTATTTGCTTCATACAACATTCCATCAACTCTTCTGTTGAATGTGATTCCATTGCTAGCTTGCATGTTGGGCATTCTGTCAAATTAGTACAGTTTGATGATTATTGCACTGTTAATAAATTATATTTGATTTTAAGTATGGTGTGGTATGATCAGTCCTGAAAAATTCCAAAATAAATTAATTTGTACTTGTAAGGAAAATGTACTTTTTGAGATTATTGAGGATATTGAATGTGATTGGGGAGTCCATACTGTGATACAGTGTCCAAAATGCGAAGAGATTTTCTCTATTGATTGTGAATGCCCTGCGTTTCAAAATATTTTAAAATTATTAGAATGCAATAATTCATTATATTCTGATTTGGAAAAAGTAGAATATCTGAAAAATTCTCATCCGAAATGAACTTTTGGCCACAGATAAAGTTGGTAATCAATGTCGAATTGCGTTAGGCGATTACCAACATCCAGCTTTTCCATGGCAATGATTATTGTTGCTTAATTCTCTTAAAATAAAAAAAGTATGATAAAGTTGATTTAATTTATTAAAAAATTCAATCGAGGCTAATTCTATTAATTTGATGGAAAGTTTTAGGTACCACTGTACATTTTTCTGAGTGTTGAAGGGGATTTTTGTTTTGATAGTAGTCGTTTCAATTATTGGTTATGCCTGGTATGCTGATTTACTACCTTTTGGATTTGAGACCTCCTCTAATGGATTTTCTCCATCAATTGAAAATATTCAGCAAATATCTAACATTGTTGCCTCTGATGAACATCAAATTATTTACTATTCATTTGAGGATGTTCCCAATATTCCAAATGAGCAAATCCCTGTAGATGCATTGAAAAAAGCTATTGATACTTGGGAAACATTGAATCCAAACTTGGAATTTATTCAATCTGAAAATTCCAACATTGAAATTAAATGGCAAAAATATTCGTCAGTAAATCATACTGGTCTTGCGACATGTAATAGTGTGTTATTTGGAATCCTGACTCACTGCGTTTTAGAAATTTCAGTTGGAGCTGAGGATTGCAATTCAAATTTTGTTCAAAATGATGAGAACATGGTGACAAA
>JACNFR010000079.1:3653-12044 GCA_014384555.1 Candidatus Nitrosopumilus sp.
TATTTTGCTGAAATTAATAGTTTGGAATTATGAAAGCAAGCAAATTTGACATCCGTTTTCATCGGCCCTTTGGGGGTTACATTTGGATATCGAATCCGCAATCATCTTGCTTTCAAAATTCGTATTGATTCCTATTTTCAAAAATTCTTAAAATAAAACATGTCTTGAATTTTGATCAAAAAGGGTTGAAAAAGCGATCCATTTTTCATTCTTGGTATACTTGAGCCTGGATTTTGGAATTCATGTTTGGTGCTCTAAAATCTGTTTACTGTAGATATTCCTCTCTGTTGAAATGTAAAAGAATAATTTTATTCTCTTTGAAATATGATCTATCATGGGCGAACATGTAACTTTGGAATGGACTCCTGAATTTACTCTAAAATGGTCTGACTTTCAAGCCGAATCTAATCCTGCGGTCTTTGAGGACTCTCATAGCGTAATAAAATATCGATTTACTTGGACTGTGAATTCTGAAAAAATAGATGATCAAATTGTTTTTCTTATTGAAGACATTCGTCTTTATGTAGAGTTCCATCCATTGCTTTCTTGGGTACGATTATCTGAAGCAAATGATTCCTTGCTAAATCATGAACAGGGCAATTTTGATCTAGCAGAATTGGTGAAAAATGAAAATCTCTCAAAATTACAAAATCAATTCTATTCCAAACATTTCCGTACTAGGGGTCAAAATGAAGCACAAGAGAAACAATTTGCAAAAGAAGATTCTGGAAAGATGATTAATGCTGAGGTGGAAAAATTACAGAAATTATTTGATGAAAAATCTTTGAAATATCATGATGAAACAAATTTTGGTACAGAAATTGAGTCTCAATCAAAATATGATTCAATTTTTAGTCAATTAAGAAAATAAACGTCTTGCAGTGTAGTCTGATTTGTTATAAGTTGATTTTGTATTTCTTATGCATGGAAACTGCAAAATTACCTAAATTCAAATGGACTGAATTGTCTGAGCGCAATTCTGGACATACTAAAAATGAATGGGGAATGCAAAAAAGAAAATTAAATCCTACAATTTTGGTGTCATATACTGTCTCGTGGGACTATTAGGATCTATTTTCAATTATTTTATTTTCAGGAATTGAATTAATGTAATTTACCAAACTTCGGTAATATTTTAAATGGAATTCTAAATCTCTAATTTCTGTTTGTTTTAATTCTTCAAGCTCTGGACCGAAATCTACATTGTTTGTTTGAATTTGATTCATTGTTGTTTCATTTACTTCAATCATGTGAAATAGACTGTGTAGTACTTCTCCTTTTGTAAGTGTCCTGTCACACGATTTTTGTAGTATTTTTTCAACCCAATCCATATTGGATGCTAAAATAATCATTATATCCATTCCATAATTTGAAAAATTCTTACCTTTACTCTATTTTTTTAGTCTAGTCTGAAATGACTATTTTTGTTGAGCCTGTTTTTTTCTATCCATTATTTCCTTATTACGTTCATTATCTGAATGAACTTCCACATGTTCGTATAATTCCTCTTTTGATTCAAATAATTGCTCACAATAATAGCACTGATGCATTGCTAAATTACGAATATCTCAGATAAATTACTTTACTTGTAAAATTCAAAATTTGTTCCTAATGATGGTCTGGGAATCCTGATTATTAAAAATAATGAAAATAATGTGGATGATAATCTATAGTAGACTATCTACCATTTTCAGCTTTAATCTTTGCTGCCATGTCGCCGAAAGGATCTTCGTGCCATTGCTCTTTATTCAAATCAGCACCTAAAGCTCCTGTTTTTGGTAAAAGTCCTTGTTCTGCTGCTTGAGATAAAACTGCATCTTCGGGGACATAGTTTTTTTGGTTTTCAGTACCATATGCGATAGCGGCTGCCATTGCTGCAACACCTACTGCGATACCGATGTAAATCAATGCGTTTCCCATGAAAATAAGTGACGATTTTTTCTATTAATCAAGTAAGACTACATTGCAATGCAGTGTAATTATTTAATGCGTTTCTATTTTGATCTCAGAATTACAAACTGGAATATTGCCTGTTTCATTTTTGAAATCCTCGACCAATCTCAATTGAATTTCTTTTGGATTTTCCTCAAATACTCTTTGATATGATGATGTTTTTTGCATACATTCACTTCCGTCAAATTCAGTATCGACATAATGTGCAAATGTCTTTTCAAGATTGTCTGTCTCTCCAATGAATATTGGATCTTTTTTTCTGTTGTATAGGACATATACTCCTGGATTTGGTTTTACATATTGGGCACTATCTGTCCAAACTCTCATCTTGTCATCTAATAATTCCATATCTATACTTGTTAGTACTAGATATTAAACTCATCAATACGCTTAAGTTCAATATTCTACTTTAAAGAACAATAGTTGAATATCTATGAATTTTATCACAAAAAAAGTCCTGGAATTTCAATACAAAAAGTTGGATGATTCTGAAAAGAGATTGAATCAACATTTAGAAAAAAGGGAGTCTTTGATTAATTCACCATCTGATTATAAACTAGAGATTGAAAAAATAGAAAGATATGTTGAAGTTTGGAAAAAGAATATTCAAAAAATAAAAAAAGAAATCAAAAAGATCGAAGATAAAGAATCTTAGATTCTAAACTCTTTTGAGGATATACAATACGCTTAAGTTCATAATTCTCATAGAAAATTTATGAACATACCATGGAATGAGAGGAAGACCCTGATTGCAAGTGTTGGGTTGTTAATCATTATTGGTGTTTATCTTACAATCAAGTATTTCCAAGGTGCTTTTCCATGAAACCCGTAGTTATTGTCGCAATGGTAGTTGTTTACCTAAATCCTTAATTCCCAGTGTACTAATTTAAGAACAGTGAAAAATCGCTTATGATACTGTCTGGAATCCTATCCAATACTGTTGCAAGATGGGTAATAATGGTTGGAATAGCAATCGTTGTTATTACTCTGATTGGAACTGTTCTAAAATAATCCTAAAATCACTCAAAGAATTTGAAAATACTTAGATTCTAAACTCTTGAGAATTGTATTAGTCTATTCTTTTGTATGTCTCGTGAAATTCTGAGAATAAAGTTTGAGCTACATTTTGCATATTGATAATTTCTGAGAAATTCTTTTTGCCTTTTGCAATCTCTCGCATAATTGTCATACATTTTGCATTTTTGATGGAATTTGGCTCTTCAGAGTCAGTCCAAATATTTAGGCAATCTTCAAAGTCAAGACAGAACTTTAAGACGATGACCTGCCAATCATCAGTTGTCACAGGAATATTTAGTGTTTTTGCAAGCTCTTGAAATTCATGACCTTTATCTCGAAGCATAACGTTTAGTGTTTCTCTAACTTTGGCTTGATCTAACCCGTCAATTAATGCAATTCTGTCCATATTTTCAATTTAAATTAAAACAGGATATATGTTTTTTAAGATTAAGATAAAGTGGAAATGGATTCTAAACCCTATTCCACAATAACCTAAAGATCTTAGATCAAAAGAAGAATCTAGGTAAAGAAAAAAGAAGCTAAGTATTAAACTAGATTACAAAAATTATGATATCACAAGAACCTTCATGCTTTTAATATTGTGTATAAATACATGTAATCCTGTCTTTATTAGAAAAATTTCCAGATCACTTTACTCCTAGAGACATCCAAAAAGAGATCCTCTCACAAATTGACGAGAAATTAAAATCAGGATTTAAGAAAATTATTTTATGTGCTCCCACAGGTGTTGGAAAATCTCTAGTTGGGGCAACTGTTTCAAATTATTTTGATAGTTCATTTACTGTAACTGCCTCCAAACATCTTCAAGATCAATACATCAAAGATATTCCATTTCTAAAACCCGTAAAAGGAAAACAAAATTTTCCATGTCTTAAACTGATGGCTTCAGAAAAAGTTGATAATGACCGAAGAGCAATGAGGTATGGCTTAACTTGTGATAAAGGTGAATGTCAGGAAAGGGTCAACAAAAATGGAAAAGAAGTCTTTGAAGTTTGTAAATTCAAGCCTACGATTAAACAAGTTGAAGAGAATACGCAAGACTCTCAGTCATGTCACTATTACATGCAAAAATACGATGCTCTAGTTTCAAAACACTCTCTTTGGAATTACCATGCTTTTTTCACAATCATGAAATTCAATAAAAAACTCTTTGAGGAATATCTCGATAGAAAAGTAACCGTGTTTGATGAGGCCCATAAAATTGAGGATCAAATTATTCAGTTTGTGGGATTTGATATTTTTAGTGGACAAGTAGATGAGTGTAATTTGAATTCTGAAAAATATGATTTTACTGATTTGGATTCTATGATACAGTTAACTGACGATATGGCTTTTTCATATGCTAAAAAAATTAAAGACATCAAAGAGAGTGCGGCATTTCAAAATAATCCTGACTATGAATTGATGACTGGATTGGAGCGGCGACATGATAGGTCTGCACAAGCAAAAATTGACATCATGTCTGATAAAGATAATTTTGTTGTGAATACTCCTCAAAAGGATTTGAATGGTAACTTTAGAACCATCTCTGTAAAGCCTATTGATGTTTCAAAATTTGCAAATTCCTTTTTTGAAACTGAATATCAAATTTTCATGTCTGCAACCATTGACAAATCTAGCTTTTGTGAAAACATGGGATTATATCAAGATGATGTTGCGTTTGTTGATACTAAAATATCTCCATTTCCTATTGAACATCGAAGAATTGATCTTCTTAACATTAGACGATTAAGTTATGGTTCCACTGATGAAGATGAACTTGAAGTGATTAAAACAATTGACAGAATAATGGATGAGCATTCTGATGAGCGAGGATTAATTTTAACATCATCCATTCCTCGATGCCAACAAATTGTTCGATATTTGTCTCCAAAGAATGCTCAAAGAATTAGACTTTGCCATAGTAAAAATAAAGATGGAAAAACTCAGGATGAGGTAATTTCTGAACATGCTACAGATCCTACGGGTGTTTTACTCTCATCTTCATTATGGGAAGGTGTTGATTTGAAAGATGATTTGTCAAGATTTCAGATTATTGCAAAGGTGCCATACCCAAATTATACTGAAAAGAGAACAAGGGCAAAAATGAACAAATTCCCTCTTTGGTATACCTCTCAAACGCTTACAAAGATTTTACAAGGATTTGGACGTTCAATTAGAAGCGATGAGGATTGGGCAAAAACATACGTTTTGGATACGGCAGTAAATAATGTCTTTTTCAAAGGACAACAAATGATTCCAAAGGCATACTATGATGTTTTGGGAATGGATACTGTTTGATCTAAATTATTCTATTTTCTATCTGCACAAGCACATTTGACATAAACCATTTTGAATTCTCCGTCTGTTTTTACATTATGTGCCATTGGTTTTCTGCATTGTTGGCATTCTGTGAATCCAAAATATTCTTCAACTTTGATCAATTTGTAATCCCATGCTTTTTTCTCTTCATTCCAAAAAACAGAATTTATTTCAGATGGGCCTTCCATGATTTAATGAAACCAGTTTCATTAATTAATTTTCTAGGTGTTTAGATTTTTAAAATCTAGACATTTTTGATCAAATTCGTTTAGATATTTTTTTGCATTAATTTGAGAGTCCATGATGTAAATCTCACATGTTTCTGAATCAATCAACTGAGCTGCATTATTACTATTGGTCAATACCTGCATTGCCAAAATACTGACTAGTGCAATAATTACAATTATTGCAAATTTGCTAGAATAAATGTCCACAAAGTTTCGTTATTGGTTTTGAACTTAAATCTAATCATTGGGTAAAATGTTGAGAAATTAACCTGTAGTAGACAACAGCAATTTCATAAGCATAAGTTATTTCTTTTTTCTGTTATCTCTGATGGTTATTTGAGATCGCGATCTATAAAGCTTGTGGATAAATTATTCATCTATGGATTTGCAGTTGTAATTGCACCTTGTGCTGCAGAGCCTACAAGTGTTGCATATTTTGCAAGAGCTCCTGATGTGTAATTGGGCTCTGGTTTTTTCCATTCTGCTTTTCTTTTTGCCAATTCTTCTTCTGAAACATGAAGATCAATTATTGTAGTTTCTGTATCAATTGTAATTTCATCACCGTCTTTGACTAGTGCGATTGGACCTCCAACATATGCTTCAGGTGCAACATGTCCTACCATGAATCCTCTAGTGCCTCCTGAGAATCGTCCATCAGTTACCATTGCTACTTTTTTACCTAGACCTTGACCTACTAATGCTGCAGTAGTTGCAAGCATTTCACGCATTCCTGGTCCTCCTTTAGGACCTTCATATCTGATAACTACTACTTCGCCTTCTTCTACATCGCCTTTAGCAACTGCATCAAATGCGTATTCTTCTCTGTCATACACTTTGGCTTTACCAGTAAATTTTGTCATTTCGACACCAGCTGTTTTGATTACTGCACCATCTGGAGCAAGACTTCCTTTGAGCACTACTGCGGTTCCGACTGAATGCAACGGATTCTCAATTGGTCTAATGATTGATTGTTCTGGTTCTGGAATTGTCATGGAATCAAGATTCTGTTGTATGGTTTTACCTGTAACTGTAATACAATCTCCATTTAGTAATCCTTTAGCGGCCAATTTTTTGAGAACAAAAGGAATTCCGCCAATTTTATCTAAACTATTCATAACATAACTTCCACCTGGTTTCATATCTGCAATGTGTGGTGTCTTTTTTCTAATTCTTTCAAAATCATCATAAGTTAATTTTACTCCAGCTTCATTTGCCATTGATAACAAGTGTAAAATTCCGTTAGTTGATCCTCCAACTGCATTTAACATTACAATTGAATTTTCAAATGCTTCATACGTCATAATGTCTCTTGGTTTAATGTTTAATTCTAATAATTTTGCACATGCAGCACCTGTATCATATACCATTTTGTTACGACGTTCATCTTCTGCAGGAGGACTGGCACTTCCTGGCAATGCTAATCCAATTGCTTCTGAAATTGATGCCATTGTATTTGCAGTAAACATTCCTCCACAAGAGCCAGAACTTGGACATGCTGTGTTTTCAATATTTTTTAACATCTCTAAAGAAATCTGTCCTGCATCATATGCTCCAACTGCTTCATAGACATCAACTACTGTTATCTCTTTACCGTCAAGAATTCCTGGCATAATTGTTCCACCATATACAAAAACTGAAGGTAAATTCAGTCGGGCCATTGCCATCATTGTACCTGGTAGGCTTTTATCACATCCTGCAATTCCTACTATTCCATCATATTGATGGGCTCTTACCATTAATTCGATAGAATCTGCAATCACTTCTCGAGAAATTAATGATGATTTCATTCCTTCATGACCCATTGCAATCCCATCACTTACTGCAATTGTTGAGAACATTCTTGGGGTTGCCCCGTTATCTGATACTCCTTTCTTTGCCTCCTCTGCCAATGTTGGCAATAATATGTTACATGGAGTTGCCTCATTTCCTGTATGACAAACTCCGATGAATGGTTTACTGAGATCGTTATCGTCTAGTCCCATAGCTTTGTACATTGCTCTGTGTGGAGAACGTGCTGTTCCATCTACCACGTTTTTACTAGATATTTCCATAACATGTCAAATTTAGATTGCTATAATTTAGACTTTGTTGAAATTTTCTAATTGCAAACTTTCATTGAGTTTAAATTGTAAATATTTGGGGTGACTTTATGGAACAAAAAGCCCTTGAATGTCCAGTATGTAAGAGCAACAAAGCCGAAATTGCCGGTGATGATGTAAAACTAAGTGGTCGCTTTGAAGATAAAGAATTTCTTACTACTGAACTAACTGTTTTACGATGCAGTATGTGTGGATATTATATGATGTTTGATAAAACTGCATCATCATTTACAACAAAAGATGAATCTTAATCTTATTTGACTAGTTCTTGGTTGTCTAGTTGTAGCAAGTATGCTTCAATCTCTTCAGGAGTTTCTGCGCCAAACACAATCAATATTCTATCATCTTCCATGATTTCATAGTCTCTGATATCTGACATCTGTTCTCCGTTGATGAAGAACTTTAGTGTATAGTCTTCATTTGTACAGAATTGTTTTCCATCTGGAAATACATAGCATTGATCATCAAGACCTATTGAAAGTGTTCCAAATAGATATCCTAAATCTACACCTGTGGCATGTTTGTGAATTGTAGAGCCATCTCTTGATTCAAAATGAATCCAAGGTGATTTGATTTGAAATGCTGGACCTGAAAATTCAAAAGTATCTCCAAATATCTTTACTAATATTGCTGCATGTGAGTGTTCACTGCCTAATGCACCTGCATTTTCTGGACCTCCTGGTGCCTCTTCAGTCATGTTCAAAAACATGTAGACTGCATATCCGACGATTACTGCAATTACAGCTAAAACTCCAATTGCGATTAGAGTTTGT
>JACNFR010000053.1:0-4215 GCA_014384555.1 Candidatus Nitrosopumilus sp.
AATCTTTCAGCTAGTTTTGGATTTCTGTTTTCTTCAGTAAAGAAGTACTTGATGTCGTTATCTTCTGCAAAATGAATGAGTTCTTCAGCAGGACTTCCATGTAGAATTTTTACATCAGAGTCGGCATCTAGACGCGAAGCATGTTTTTGGGCATCAGAAAGAAATTTTGTAACATGTGTTATCAGTTTTCCTTTGTATGGCCCAACTATCTTTGCTATAGCTTTATGATATGAAATGATATGGACTAGTGTTATGGTTCCATTTGAAAGAGTTGCAAGAGAGATAGCCTTCGTTAGTGCCCTAAGAGCAGAAGGAGAATTGTCAAAAGGGACAAGAATCTTCATGAATTTTGCCATGAGATTAAATTTTTTTCATAATTATTAAAAAGATCCCATATTGTCATTTATGATTCTCATATATACATTGAATATTGTTTAGAATGAATCAGATTGAAAATTTGGTAAGATCTATAGATTTGAATCCTATAGACAGGGTTTGAGTACTCTGACATCCTTAACATATTCACAATATTAAAAATACAAATTCAATGACACATTAAATCAACCATGGAAAAAATGTGTTGGGCCAATACGGATAATTTTGATGAATCAGAATTTGTTATAGTTGGAATCCCAGATGAATCCCAATCTCATGCATTAAGAAAAGGAACCGAAGAAGCACCTTTCAAAATAAGACAGATTTCCAATATGAGGGATTCCTATGAACGAGATGGAAAAATATCTCTAGGACGACCATTACAAGGAACCGAAAAAAAGGTTCATGACATTGGAAACGTTAGTAGAGATAAGATTGATGAAATCTATGGAAAAATTTTTGCATCATCAAAAATCCCCATATCTATCGGAGGAGATCATTCCATCACAAGTCAAATAATCAACTCAATGGGAAAAACACATGAAAAGATATCCTTGGTATATTTTGACGCTCACCCAGACTTTGTAAGTTCAACCACCAATTATTACGGATCTGTAATAACGGACATTCTTTCAGATATTGAAATTAAATCCAGTATTCAAATAGGAATTAGAACTCCTGAACAAGAAGAATTGGATAACATCAAAAAATATAGTTTACAAGTTATTACTCCATCCGATATTGCAGAACACGGAATAAAACAAATTGCAAATATAATCTCAAACAGATTGGGAGATAACGTATACATCTCATTTGATATGGATTGTATAGATCCAGCATATGCACCTGGTGTCTCCGTTCCAGTTCCTATAGGTCTGAATAGTACAGATGCCATATACCTGTTGCAAAAAATTGCAGAAAGAGGAATAATTGGAATGGACATCATGGAAGTGTGTCCTAGTTTTGATATCAAAGACAGGACATCTCATCTGGCATCAAGAATAATATCTGAAGTGCTTTATTCATCAGGAGAATCCAATCTTGTCTAAATTTCAAAATGAATACACATGGGGAAATGCTGTTGCCAACAATTCTACTGAAAAGTTTCAAACAAATTTTGACAAAGCAATTAACAAAGTCAAAAACGAATTAGGTAAAAAATATCCATTAATAATCAACGGTAAAGAAATCCACTCTGAAGATTGTTTTGAAGTAAAATCTCCTTCTGACACTGAAATTATTGTAGGCAGATTTCCGAAAGCAACTAAGGAGAATACCCAAGATGCGATATCTAGTGCAAGAAATTCTTTTGAAGAATGGAGTGGCACATCATATCAAAAAAGAGTAAAAATATTCAGAGATTGTGCAGATTTTTTCTCTAAACAAAAATTCTTTTTGGCAGCTTTGATGACGTTTGAGAATGGAAAGAACCGCATTGAGGCCATGGGTGATGTCGATGAGACAATTGATTTTATGCGATTTTATGCACTCCAATTAGAAAAAAATGAAGGGTTCTGTAAACAGACAGTTCATCCCAATATCAATGAAAAGACACAGATAGTTATGAAGCCATATGGCACATGGGGAATAATCGCCCCGTTTAATTTTCCTGCTGCAATTGCAGTAGGAATGACTACAGGTGCATTAATCACAGGAAATACAGCAGTCCTGAAACCTGCAAGTAATGCACCGTTATCTTCATTTCAATTTGCAAAATTTTTGTATCCTCTAATTCCAAACGGTGCAATCAACTTTGTAACAGGTTCAGGAAGAATAGTGGGTAAAACCCTCATAGAATCTCCAGATATTGATGGCATTGCATTTACAGGATCCCGTGAAGTTGGTATGAAGGGATTTCAAGAATTTACAAAGACAACTACAAAGCCTTTCATTGCAGAAATGGGAGGAAAAAACCCTGTAATTGTGACAAGACATGCTGATTTGGACAAGGCATCTGACGGAGTAATGAATGCCGCATTTGGATTTGGAGGACAGAAATGCAGTGCATGTTCCAGAGTTTATGTCCAAAATGATATAGCTGATCAGTTCATCACAAAGATTGTTGAGAAAACAAAGAGATTACAAATCGGAATGCCTTGGAAAAAAGATACATTTCTGGGTCCTGTAATCAACGAGGATGCTAAAATAAAATTTGAGAATTCAGTAAATCTTGCAAAAAAAGATGGCAAGATCATTGCAGGCGGAACAGTATTGACATCATCAGGGTTAGACAAGGGACACTTTGTAGAACCTACAATTGTTACAAAATTGCCAAATGATCACAAACTTGTCAAAGAAGAACTGTTTCTGCCATTTTTATGCATACAGAGATACGATTCTTTTGATGATGCAATTAAACTTGCAAACCAGACAGAATATGGGCTTACTGCAGGGATTTTTAGTGATGACGATAATCAATTAGAAGAGTTTTTTTCAAAAATTCAGGCAGGTGTTGTGTATGCTAATCGTTTTGCAAGTGCAACCACAGCCGCATTAGTTTCTAGTCAACCATTTGTAGGATGGAAATATTCAGGTTCTACTGGAAAGGGAGCAGGAGGTGAAAATTATTTACAACAATTCATGCATAGCCAGACTCAAACCCGTTGTGACTGAATTAATGAGCTTCCAAGTAACAGAATGTTTCTTTTTCTTTCTTTGATTCTCCTAAACGAATAAGGTAGCCAATTTACGCCATATGGAATATAGTCTGAAACAACGAATTTCTTTTTGACAAGTTTTACTTTTAATTCATCTCTTATTCCTTTTAGCATCTGAAACTCAAATTTTTTAGGATATTTTTTTGACAGGTTTACGGCCTTTTGTATTATTTTTCCATCATGTGACGCTATTGCAAATTCATTGCCTTTCTTGAACAACATCTTCATCAGTTTTAGGTAATTTTTATCCACATCTTCTTTTGATTTGAAAGAGATGCTTGCCTTTTCTCTGTATGCTCCTTTTACTAGACGTATCTTTGCGCCAATTCTTAACAAGTTATTCACATCGTCTTCGGTTCTCTTAAGATTGGCCTGTAATGCAATTCCAAGTCGTTCATATTTTGAAAAGAATGCATTGTAAATTTCTATTGTCTCATCTGTATGATCTGCAGATTCCATGTCGAGCCAAACAAAGACATGTGAGTCACGAGCCTTTCGTATTATTTTTTCAAAATTACGATAGCATTCTTTCTGACTAATTGAAAGACCAATCTGTGTGGGCTTTACAGATATAGCCCCGCGAACCTTCCATTTTCTAAAAGAGTTTACAATTTTTTGGTATTCGTCTACTGTTGATTTTATCTGTTTTTTCGAAGTGTGATATTCACCAAGTTTGTTGATAATGGCATGTCGCTCTGACTGGTAAGCATTTTTTGCCGATGTCAGAGCATCATCTATCGTATCTCCTGCAATCCATTGCTTTGCTACTTTAAACAGGACTTTCTCCATCAACTGTATGCCTGAGACCATACAGAATATTTCATGTCAGTGATTATATGATTTTAGTTTGATTATACAACAACCATAAAGAAGAAATTTGATGTGTTCGTACTATTACTGTGGACAAGGCTTTTGTTTTGATAAACTGCAAACCAGGTAAAGAACCATCCATAATAGAACAATTACGTGGAATAAAAAATGTGATTGATGCTCAAGAGACATTTGGGGCTTATGATATTGTGGCAAGAATAGAATCAACCAATCAATCTCAACTTGACAACATAATTTCAGACCAGATTAGGAAACTGGATGATGTTAACTCCACTCTAACCCTCATTCCTACTGAACACCAAGAAGGACTAACAAATTTGATTCCAGATATAATTCCAGATATAATTCCAGA
>JACNFR010000053.1:4250-11978 GCA_014384555.1 Candidatus Nitrosopumilus sp.
ATTCCAGATATAATTCCAGATATAATTCCAGAACAGAAAAAACCATTAGAAGAACAGGATTCAGAACATGAAGAGGAGTCCAATGAAGAGTATGAAGAAGAAGAATATGAAGAAGAATGAACTGATCTGACAAACTCTTTCAGAGTTTGAGGTTCAACTTCACGGGGATTCAGATACCATTTTGGGGATGAAAATGGACGCAGTTAGGCATAAAAAAATTAGAATTTTGTCATTTAGATAATACTGACAAAATAGGCATTGCATCCCATTGGTGCAGGTAATAATTCAAAATACCAGAGCATATACTATCATATTTTTTGAAAAATTCTTTTGCTTCATCTTCTGTTGCCTCAAAAACTGCCATAGAAGACTGCTCATTATCAAAGGAACCAGACCACATTATTTTTCCCTTTGATTGCCATTCATCTACAAGTGATGATATTTGAGGGGCAATCATTTCCAAATCCAAAGAAGTCGTATCTTCTCTGATGTTACTTACAAGCACCCAAGGTTTTGTTTCTTGTTGACTCATAAGATAATTCTTGCGAATTTGATATTAAACATAATGATCAGTTTACCGTTCTATTACAATATCATAAAATCAATATCATAAAATCAATATCATAAAATCAATATCATAAAATCAAGGATATTGAAATCAGTATTACAAAATTTGAGCCTAAAATCAGGTTTACGAAAAACAAATTGGTAAAAAATGACTAGGCTTGCCTCTTTGAAAATATGCGTGCTTTGTGGAGGAATATACAGTATCTACATTATGACAAAACAGAAAAACTCTTGTCCAAAATGCAATGGTCTTTTGGTACCATAAGTTTGGCTTGTAGAGGAATATGTGAGAGATACAGATCTGAGAGTCAGAGATATGGTCAAGGAATCCAGAGATGTACATCTTGTGAGACATATCTAGAGTATGATTGGGTTCAATGTCCATGTTGTAGAACACACCTACGTGCAAAAAGAAAAACTAAGAGATATAGAAGTTAAATGAATTTTTGAAGTTTAACAATCACAATTATTATCATTGCCTCTTTTAGGATTACAAATTTTACAATCTAAGAGACACTTGTCTTCAGGGCAATAACCACAAAATTGCTTCTTTTTAGTCACTAGATTCTTTTCTTCTCAAAGATACAAAAGAATTGTTACAAATCAAACCCATAAAGGCTTGAAACCATATTTGGATTTAATCAAGATTCAGTGTAAATGAAAATGCAGATTGTTCAAAACCCAAATGTTTGTAAAATTGATGAGATTCTGTTCGTTGGTTTCCAGATTCTAGCCTAACCCTATGACATTTTTTCTCTTTAGCAATGGCAATACATGAATTGATTAGTTTCTTGCCTATTCCTTGTTTTTGATATTTTTCAAGAACAACTAACTCTGGAATATACATCTCCAAAGTATCACGATTTAGTCTTGGCAAAAACATCATACTAACCATACCAACTATCTTCATATCATCAAATACAGAAACTAGAATTTTTTTATCCGAATCTGTTAGATAGTTTGTTATTAGTTTTCTAAATGTATCAACATCATGATCCTTTTGGGGTTTTGGACGTCCTAGATCATATAACAACCCAAGAATCAGAGGAATATCTATCTCAGATGCATCTCTAATTGTCACATTATCCACGATTAGGTAAAAACATCATGTTTTAAGAATTGAATCCATAAAGGCTTGAATCATTTTTGATTCTGCAAAAATTACTATAATTCCATATTGGAATTAACCCAGTTAACTATGGTCATAATGTTGATGATGGATTTTCTTTTGAATTGTTCAATAAAAGAAATAATTTTAAACAAACTTTTAGAAACTCTAGGATCTAAAATAAATTAAATGATCGCTATCTCTAATCATGCCAGAAAAAGTATCAAAAAAAGAAACTGAAAAAGAAAGATACCGAAGAGAATTCAAAGAGAAATTCATAGAAAGGCTTTCAAAAGGCGAAGTAATGGATTTCACTTAGAAATAATTATCTACTAAATCCCTGATTAGTAATTAGATTAATTGTGTTTGTAGATTTTATGCCAGGTATTTTTCTAATTTTCTGACTGATAATTTCTGAAATGTGATTATATGTAGGTGCAGCAATTTTACAGATTAATTCATAACTTCCAATCAACATATCTATCTCTATAACTTCTGGAATAGTATTTAGATTTTGTATTACCGAATCTTCTTGAGACTTTAAACAGTGAATTGTAACAAATGCTTGAGCCATATAGGTATCTAAAACATCTCGTTCAAGTTTGTTTATTTTAAGAGTTGCAGATTTCTGTACCAACAATGTCAAAGTATCTCGAATATTAGGAATTTTTCTAATACCATATGATATATCATGATGGAGAGTTTGCTCACTGTTTGATTCAAGTTTTATTATAATATCATATGTTCCAAATGCACCAAAAGCATTCGTTATACTGGGAATATTCTTTAGATTAGAAATTATAGAATCTTCTTTTCCAGATTCATTTACAATTAAAATATAAGCTTTTGTCATTTCTCTTCTAAGATTGTCCAGGTATCCCAACTAGTGTAAGTGTAGAACGGACATGTGGAATTTTTCTAATACTCCAAGTAATTGTATCTCGAACTTTGTCTCTATTGGCATCCTCAATCTTTGCAATAATGTCATATGCACCAAAAGTTCCACGTACTTCTTTTATCGATTCAATGTGCTTTAGTTCATCAATTACTGATTCTTCAGAACCAAGATCACAATTAACCAAAACAAAAGCAGTATCCATATTGAAAATACATGAAAAACATATTTAAGCAAAACCATGAAAATAGTTTAAAAATATTTAATTAATTTTATAATTTTTAAATGACTGTAAACTAGTTTATTTTTATTCTAAACGTCAATTAATCGTCTAGTGATTGATCAGATAAGGCATTTTATCCCGAACATGGGGCGTAGGATTTGCACACTGAGCACATCTTGGAAGAATAATTTCTGCGTCATAATCTACTTCTCCAATTACCTTACCACAATCTTTGCATGATATGGATTTTGTATCATAGATATTCAATCTAGTTATGTTATGACCTTATTGTCAATAAAGTAGTATATCAGAATAGTAAAAATTTATCATAAATTTACATGAAAATTAAAAAAGTTTAAGGTTTTGAAAATTCAGATTTATTTAGTAAATTCAAGTAATTATGGGATGAGCTACATAATACACAGCAATTCGTTAAGAAATGTCCTAATTTTTATTGGAATTATGGCTGCAGTGTCTGCATTAGTTTTGTTTTTAAAATAGCATAAACAAAAATTCATTTTTTGTTTTAAAAATCAAGAAAAAATGGATGGATGTAAAGAATTTGCTCCAACTAATTTTTCTTCTAGATACGCATAATGGATACATGAAAAAAACTGACAGTAAAATCAAATCATCTAATTCACTTGATGATGAAGATTGGAAGCGGTTAGAGAAATGGCGTGTAGGTAGAGCAAACTTTCCATAAACAAAGTCATGAATTATCAAAAACTGTGTTCATTAGTTTTAGGATTAGAACTACAAATAAGATCTGTTTATGTTTATCATAATAACGGTGAATTGTTAGCAGGAGGAATGAGAGAAGGAATATCATCGCTTTTACCTACAGTTGAACTGACAAAATCTATTCACAATACTTTGCTTCGATGGAAGACTCGTGAGCTGTTATATCCATTTTTAGGTGCTGGGAAATATTCTCTTACTGAATATGAACAAGTAAAAAGAATTACCTTTCCTCTCAAAAATTATGCCGTACTTGTAGTAGGAATGGAGGTTGCAGTAAAACACGACATCATCATTGAAAAAATTCTTCGACTAATTGAAGAACCCTAACCTGTTTACACTTTTGATTCAAAGAGAATAGCCAAATCATGTTTAAAATCACATTTTTTCTTACTATGTAATTCTAATTTTCGCATGGCCTCAAAGTGATACTCTTCTACTACTACTCCATGCTTGGGGCATTGTATTATCCACGACATTTGAAATAAACTAGTAAAGAATGAATATAAGGTAATATATTGAATTAATTAAAATTTGTTTGATAATCATTGAATAAAATCATTATATTTATAGTATTTTTTACTTAGGATTAAAATATGATTTAACAGAAATGAGCTCATGAAAAAAGCGTACGTATTGATTAATTGTAATTTAGGATCAGAAAAAGAAATTCTAGAAACTCTTCGGAGCATTAATTCTGTAAAAGAAGCACATGGAACTTTTGGAGCATATGACATTATTGCCGAAGTAATTGCAGAAACTACTGATGAATTACGTGAAGAGATTACGTGGAAGATTCGCAAGCTTCCATACATCAGAGCTACTCTTACGTTAACTGGTGTAAATGGTCAAAACTAGGTGAAAGAGATGTCACAGAAAATATTTCAATTAGACAAATACACTGATTGTGAATTATGTCATAATCCACTACCTCATTGTCATTGTAAATGTCCATATTGTAACAAAAGAGATGAGTGTGAATGTGCATTATTTGATGCAGCAACTGGCGGATAAAATTTTTAAAAAAATATAAAATTTTAAACAAGTTTTAAGAAAAAATTTTTTAAATTTAATTTTCATGGAATGGTATTATTATACTAACATGAAAGAAGATTATGCAGAATATACAAAGTGTATAGGTTGTAATGCTTCATTGTTAAAATGTGATTGCAATTGCCCAAAATGTGGTAAAAGAGAAAACTGTAGATGTAATCTACGACCAATAAGATGGAGGGACTTGGGATATTAGGATATGTTTAATTTTTTTTACAATACTAAACAAATCTAAAGAATTTAGAAGATTATATTTTTATGTTAATATGATATAGTGTAATTGCAGTAGTCAAACAATAAACAACATTGGAAAATATCCAGCAATAGGCGAACAGAGAATGCCTGGTTTTGTTGATTACTGCTATTTTCTAACTAGAGTTGAAAATACATAGGTAAAATCTAGTTTTTCTAAACAAACTTTCAACATTATAACAATGCATCATAAATTACATTAAATCAATCTTTAACTAGAAATGGCTATATTTTGGTTTCAGATAGGATTTGGATTATTCATAATTTTTATTTTAGTAATGTTGTGGCTGAAATTTTCAAAAGAAGATACAACTACAAATGATGATGAAGTGCTAAAAATTATCCGTAAAGAGTTAGAACAAGATGGATATTACAATTTTGAGTTAGAATCAATCATATCCCTTGACAAACCAAAGATCACAACCGTTATTGTCAATGTAGGATATCAAGAGATTGCCTTAGAAAGTGACAAGGAATCAGGGGAAATTATCAGCAAAGAGAGAATTGCTAGACAATAATTTCGGGATTTCTCAAATTAAACGATCGTCTTCTTTTATTGTGTTTAATACTATGTGGGTTACAGTATTTTCAACATTTGGAACAGCAGAGAGTTCCTTTACAAAACTGCTCAAGGATTTTCTGTCCTTGAATTTTGCAATTACTAGTATGTCTGCATTGCCTGTAATATCGTAAACTGAAATAACATTGTCTTGCTTTGCAATATGATTTTCAATCTCCAACATCTTTCCTTGGTTTGTTGTAATCTCTATTACTGCTGTCAATCCATACCCAAGAGATTCATGATCAAGACGAACAGAGTATCCTTGAATTATTTTTTCTTCTTCGAGTTTTTTTATTCTAGAGAGTACTGTGACAGTAGAGATTCCCATCCTCAATGACAATTGTCTTGCAGATTGCCGAGCATCAGTCAAAAGATATTTTAGAATTTGAATATCCTTCTCATCCATCGTCATACATGTCATTATCTTTACAAATATTTAAGAATAATAGTAATATCTTTATGAATTTAAGGATTTAAAGTAATATTCCTTATAATCATCAAATGGAATAATATTTTGATGTCAATATTACTACGAATAGAACCAGAGTTAGAGAGCCTCAGAGTACATCTGAAAAAACATGGACTAGATTCATCAATTTCAGAGCAAAGATTAGATTTTGAGGCAGATTATGTTGATACGATTTTTCTTGGAACAAATGACGGGATCGGAAATGCTGGAACTCTAAAAGTGAAAAATTCTCCAATTGACTATATCCAAGTCATAAAAAAGCAAGAATTGACAAAATGTGATTATGTAATGGGTAGTCATGTTGGAATGGGGGTTCACAAACATTCATGGTGGAAGTTGAGATTCTTTTTGTCATTTCCTCAAACAATCCAAATAGGACCACTAGACATTGGAACAATTACTACGATAAAGAAAGGACTTTTTCATTCCCAAGTTGAAGAATTCATGTGGAACGGATATCAAAAACTAACCACATTGCCTCCAGGACTAGTTAGAGACAATGTTGCAGATGCATTGTATGAGGATCAAAAATTAAGAGTATTAATGACTAAATGTTTACTCAAAGAGAGAACCATAACAGTTTCAAGATATTCTCCCAGAGAAACGAAAAATATTGCAACAAACTCCAAAGTAGTAATTGAATCTCAATGGAAATTTCTAAAAGACACCTATATTGATTCAGATACAGTAGAGATGTATGAGAAAATTGCAGATATTGTCAAAAACAAGATTGATGAACTAAGGTATCATTTGACATACTAGAGAATAATGATACTCAAGACTCTTGTTCATTGAGTATATTCAAAGTCATGCTGGTTTTAATGTGAGGTAAAGATCTAATGGCTTTGGTTAGAACATGATTTAATATTTTTTCATCTGATGCCTCAACCTTACAAATTACATCATAAAATCCAAAAACCACATCTGCCTCTTTTACTTCTGGGATGTGACTAAGATTTTTTAATGTAGTATATTCTTCACCGTTATCGCAATGAATTACAACGTATGCTTTAGCTAAGTTTTGCCCAAGCATCATTCCAATTAATTTTTCTGATGATTGAAATAATTCTCCAGATTCTGAACGGGTTAAAGTAACTGCAGAATGTATTTTTGGCATATTGCGAATATCCATAGTTGCAATTTCTTTGACTTTATCTTCACTGTCAGCCTCAATTTGTGCAACAATATCATACAGACCAAGGGTACCATGAGCCTCCTTTACTCCTGGGATTTTTTTCAGCGATGAAATAACTTGTTTTTCTGCACCCAAATCACAATTCATCATCACATATGCTTTAGGCAATTATTTCCTACGCTCCAAAATTGATAAAACTTGAAATTGAAACATCACCATAATAGCACGCAATTATAGTAAAAGACTGGAAGATAAATCCCATTTTGAATATCTAAAAATTTATCAATTTTTTTAAATTAATTTGAATAGACGTAAAGAAAAATCAAACTAACTCTTATCATTCTGAGGGGATAATATCACTCATTGAAAAAGGCAAAAAATAGCCATACATCTTCCATTACCGTCTCTACTAACAACTATTTAGCAGATATCATGAAACAAAGTTTTGAGTTTTGGCACAATAATTATCAGGATTCTCTGATTAATTATCCACTAGTATGGAAAAAAGCCTTGACCTCAGATCCTGAAATTCTAAAAAAAGTAAAAACATGGGAAAAAAATTCAATTCAAAACTCTGGAATTATAATGGAAGAGTTCTTTGAAATGTGGTCTTATGCCATTCGAAAATCTACTTTTGAGCAAGCAAAGAAGTCCATTCAAGAATGGGAAAGATTTTGGAAAAATGCAACTGATGAGCAGTTTAGTGTATGTAGCGAAATACTT
>JACNFR010000074.1 GCA_014384555.1 Candidatus Nitrosopumilus sp.
CCCTACCAGGCTAGGCGACCCCCGCATAATATGCCTAGAATTTATCTGTAAATAAATTCATTCTTCGGTAAATTGACTGTAATTGTTCACAATTTCATCAATTGGAAGTCTTTTTCCACCTACAATTTTAAGATCAACCTGAACTTTTTTGTTATTAATTGTTAGAATATTGTAAGTATTATCAAAAAATCCACGAACACGTTCAGATGTAGCAGTTCCTGCATTTACCACAGTAAGTGATCTAAAATTCCAAGCCCAGGGCCTATGCTTGTGTCCACATAATACCACATCAACTTTAGAATCCAAAATAGTTCGAAGAACATCACCCGCATCAACAACAGTTAGTTGATCAGCACCAGTGTCAGGAATTGCAATCAAGTGATGGTGCATTGCAACAATCTTTACCTTGTCTTTGTATTTTTTCATGGTTCTCTCCAACCACAAGTTTTGTCTATATCCAACCTCTCCCTCATTTCTATCAGGTCTGGCAGTTCCAACTGTGACTAGTACAACATCATTACTTAACTCATTTACAGTTTCAAAAGGAAAGAATTTTTTGAATAACAAGTAACCAGTGTTTCTATAATCATGATTTCCACTTATAGTAATAATTTTTTTTGTATTAAATTTCGATAGTAATGATTTACATTTTTCGTATTCTTTCATCAACCCCTCATTAGTCAAATCACCTGTAATTATGATTACATCAGGATTTAGTTCATTTACTTCCTCAACTAGAATATCAAATTTTTCTTGTAAAAATTGAGAGCCAACATGTAGATCAGAGATTTGAACTATCTGCATTTGAATATAATTTATTAAATTAGGTATTAAATCATCACTATAGAAAATATGTAGAAAGTATTTTCAAACCCAAGGTAGAATTAAATAATAAACTCCTCGAAATATCACAGTTTTGAGTAAAAAAGCTGCAGTAATGAAAGGAGATGGAATTGGACCTGAAGTAGTAGATTCAATGTTAAAAGTCCTAAAAGAATGTAATTTTCAATCAGAGTTAATTCTATGTGAAGCAGGTTCTGAACAATGGGAGAAAAATGGTAGAAAAGATCAATCATACATTCCTGATTCAACCATGAAAACTTTGGAAGAGGCAGACTGTTGTTTCAAAGGGCCAACTACTACAATTCCAGTTCCAGGTGCACCACGAAGTGTTGCAGTAACATTAAGACAAAAATTTGATCTTTATGCAAATATCAGACCAACTAAAACTTATGACAGATTAACACCAAATAGAAAACTTGATTGTGTATGTTTCAGAGAAGCTACAGAGGGATTGTATACTGGAGTAGAAGCAAAAATTACTGATGATGCAGCAATTGCAATTAGAAAAATAACAAGACAAGGAAGTAGAAGATTAGTAGACTCTGCAGTAGATTGGGCAAATAAATTTAATATGAAAAAGATGGTTGCAATCACAAAAAGAAACATCCTAAAGCAAACAGATGGAATTTTTTGGGATGAAACACAAAAAGCAGTAGAAGGGACTGGAATAGAATTATCTGAAATTTACATTGATAACATGGCACAACAAATGGTAATTGCAACTGAGCAGTTTAATGGTGCAGTATTAGTTAGTACCAATTTATTCATGGATATTATTTCAGAACTCGCATCAGCACTTGTTGGTTCTATTGGATTAATTTATTCAGCAAACATTGGAGACAATTATGCAATGTTTGAAGCAGCACATGGAAGTGCCCCACAGTTTGCAGGACAAAACAAAGTAAACCCTACAGCAACTGTACTATCAGGAGCTTGGATGGCAGATTACATGGGAGAAAGAGAAATCAGAGATGCAATATTTGATGCAACTGAGAAAGTAATCAACGAAGGAAAAGCAGTAACATGGGACATTGGTGGTGATGCATCAACTACACAGATGACTGATGCAATTATTACATATGCCAAAGAGAATTTAAGAAAATAATTATCCAGTGGCCTCTACAAGAATTAATTCTTCAAAGAATAGTTTCTTTTTTGCCATTATACGAGTTTTCAAGCCTAATTTCTCAGCATAATCAATCAATTTTTGATAATTAGATAATGTAGATGTTACAAAGATGAATTTTCCATGTTCAGCCATATTAGCAATCACTGAATCGAATATTTTTTTAGGAATTTCAAATCCTTCTGCACCACCATCTGTTGCAATATCTATAATTTCATCAGTAGCAAGATAAGGCAAATTACATACAATAAAATCAAATTTAATTCTCAATGCATCTGAACCATTACAGCAAATCAGATTCTTTGTTTTGTAGGAAGTTTGATGTTGTAGTACTTCACAATTAATATCAGTCCCAACAACTAATGAAAAATTTTTAGATAATAATTGTGTAAGATAACCCGAACCACTTCCAATATCTAAAGCATAGTCTCCTTTTTCATTTTCAATGTTATTTGCAATGAAAAAAGTATCCTCAGATGGAGGATATTCGTCATTTTTCAAGGATTTTGTTTGCAAGATTAATTATTTCATCTCCTGAAAGATCATCTACTCGTTTATCTATTATAGATTCTTTATCAAATTGTTTTAAAATGTTTTTAACAGTTTTTCTTCTATATGAAAAAATTTTGTTAATAGTTTGAATAATATCAGTACTCAGATTATTTTTTTTAGTAATTTTTAGAATTACAGAATCAATTTTTGGTGGAGGTGAAAAATTATTTTTTCCCACCTTAGACACAGTTGTTATTTCAAGTGCCTGAGTTGCGATAATGCTTATAGCTTTTCTGTTCTTAGAGGATTTTGCAAGTAATTTATCAGCAAATTCTTTTTGAACCATTATCACCCCATGAGAAAAAGAAGTTTTAGCCAACCATTCAAGAGCATCCTTACTCCTAGAATATGGAAGATTAGATACAAAAATAGTAAAATCATCTTTTTCCTTTAAACCATCTCCAGATTTTAAGACAAGATTGTCCACATGAGAAAATTTAGATTTTGCATTTTCTACTAATGTTTCATCAATGTCAACTGAGATTACTTTGCCAGCCTTTTCACATAAAAGAGAAGTCAAGATTCCCTGGCCAGTTCCAATCTCAAAAACAGTATCATTTTTTGTGATATTTGCCTCAGAAATGATAGATTTTGCTATAGAATTAGAGTTTAGAAAATGTTGTCCGAGTTTTTTTCTTTTTATCATCTCTTAACGAAGAGATTCATTCTACTTTCGCCTGTAATTTCATCTAGAATTCGTTCTGAAATGTGTTTAATTGGTTCCTTAAATCCAACACGATCTTGTAAATCCTGATAACTTTCAAACTTTTTTTGTTCTCTTTCTTCAAGCATAGTCTTCATGTAGGTTTTACCAATTCCTGGAATTAATTCCAATGCATGAATTCGTGGGGTTAAAGGTTGCGCATTATTTAGATATCCAACAAATTTTTCCTCATTTTTAGTTACAATAGTTTCAATTACAGATTCTAATTCACTTTGGGCAGATGAAGAAATTTTATCATAATCCATCTTTCCTAAAACAGATAGAACTTTTGTTCTTCCTTCTTTTCCAATGTAAATTTTCTCACCAATTTCAAATGTAGAATTTGGAATTCCAAGAATTTCTAAAAGAGTTAACCTATCTTCTCCAATAGCAGTAATGATAATTCCTTCTCTACCGCGTACAGTAGATGACTTTCCTCTAGAATTGAAATCTAAAACATATGCATACTCTTCATACTTTCTAAGTGGTGGTTGTGCCCGAGACAAAATTGAATACTCCTAAAATTTAGGAATTATCCTTGATTATTTTGAGCATTTTTTCCAAGGTTTCAGCAAGAATTAATTTTTTCCATCCAAATGTAAAGGAACGTAACTCTGCTAAACTTGTTGGTCTAATGTTAACTATTTCAACAGCTTCATCTTCTGTTAATTCACAATCTTTAACAAGTTGTTTTTTCATTTCTTTTGCTTCCTTTGATTCAGTTGTAACAAATTTTGAAACATAATCATAGGTCCAACGTTGAATTTGATCCATTTCTTCAACATCAACTTTACCTAAAATTTCTTTTACTTCTGAAAGTGATATAGCTTGTTTCTTTTTTACTTCTTCCATATTATACACCGAATGGTTTAATGTGATCCAATCTAGTGATTAAGGTTTTTGGTTTATCACCTAATTTTACACTTAATGTAACAGAACGTCTACCAACATTTGTAATCATACCTACTTTACCATGGTATCGTCTATGTGGTAATCCTTTGTGCTGTCTTGGATCGATGATGACAAGTGCTTGTTGACCTTCTTTGTATTCACGTAACAGAAATGAGACTCCTCTAGGGGCCTTTTTCTTCATTACTGATCTTGATTTATGCTTAAATCCATGTGAACGACCAGAAGATTTCTTAGTTGCCATGAGTGTAAAACCTTCGAAAGCCCTATTTTAAGACTTAGAAAAGAAAGAGCGGTCTAACCGGCAAGATCAGTTCTAAGTTGCCCACATGCAGCTGAAATCTCCGTACCTTTCTCAACCCTAATAGTACAATTTACTCCTGCTTTGGATAAAATTTGCTCAAATTCTTTAACATTTTTTTCTGATGGACGCTTGAAATCACCAGCTGTTGGATTAATCGGAATCAAATTCACATGAGAGCCGTTTCCCTCTAAAAGCCTAGCCAATTCTGTTGCAATTTCAGAAGAATCATTGATCCCTTCCATGAGAGCATACTCAAAGGTCACACGACGTCCAGTTTTTTTAAAATAATTTCGCCCAATTTCAATAATTTCTTCTACAGAATTAGGAGTTGCTGTAGGAACTAATTTTTTTCTTAATTCATTATTTGGAGCATGTAAAGAAATTGCCAAACCTATCTGTAGATTTTCTTCAGCTAGTTTTTCAATTCCTGATTTTATTCCAATTGTAGAAATAGTAATGTGTCTCTGACCCAAACCAAATCCTCTATCATGTGTTAGAATTTTGACAGCCCGAATCATTTCATCATAATTTGCCATAGGTTCACCCATACCCATGAAAACTAAATTCGTCACATGTTCTCCTCTTTGTTGTAATATTTCTGCAAAATGAATTACTTGGGATACAATATGTTCTGCCTTTAGATTTGTTTCAAATCCCATTTGGCCTGTTGCACAAAATACACATCCCATTGCACAACCAATTTGAGTAGAAACACAAATGGTAGAGCGTGGATGACCACCAATTTTAGATGGATCATATTGCATCAAAACAGTTTCTACAGAATTATTATTTGTTAAATTCAGCAATAATTTTGTTGTATCTCCATCATCACTTACAATCCGATGAGTTTCTTTTGCAGAACCAATTGTATATCCTGCTTCAGTTAATTCTTCCCTTAATTTTTTTGGAAGTTGGGGAATATCATTAAGATCTTTTGGAAATTTGTAATACAGTGGAAGTAAAATTTGATCTGCTCTATATCTTGGATAACCCATATCAATTACAAGTTGCTCCATCTCTTCAGGAAGTAGTCTATACAAATCTGTCATGATGTATTACAGATTCACAAAAGGTGTATTTTATAATTTGGTGATTTAATGAAAATAAAAATAAAAAAAGAGTAAAAATTAGGAGAAAAGAAGGGTTACCCTTCTACAGGATCGAAATCATCAGATTCGACTTCTACTGTAGCCTCTACCTCAGGTGTTTCTACTGTAGCCTCTACCTCAGGTGTTTCTACTGTAGCCTCTACCTTAGGCTCTTTTGCCTTTTTGGTAGTTGCTTTCTTTGTAGCTGCCTTTTTGGTAGTCTTTTTATCAGCTTCTTCAGGGTCGATAACACCTGCTTCACCTAAGGCAAAGATTACTTCCTCTTCAGGATGGTGTGGACTATCAACCATTCTAGCAATTCGTTTCTTACCTGATTTCTTAAAGTAGATTCTGTAGGTACTAGTATGTGCAACCACATTTCCACCAATTGGACGAGTTGGATCTCCAAAGAAGACATCAGGTGATGCCATAACTTGGTTAGTTGCAATTGCAGCACAGTTGTATGTTTCTGCAATTCTAGACAACAAATGAACAAAGTGATTTAGTTTTTGTTGTCTTACAGACAATGTTCCTCTTCCAAGATATTCAGCACGGAACAAGCCAACTGCAGAATCTGCAACAATTAATTTAACATTGTTTTCTTCAATTACCGGACCAGCTTCTTCTAAAATCAATATTTGGTGTGAGCTGTTATATGCACGAGCTACTATGATATTATCTAAAACTTTTTCAGGATCCATATCATGTGCCTTAGCAATAGATACAATTCTTTCAGGTCTGAAAGTATTTTCAGTATCTATGTATAAGACAGAGCCTTCAAGTCCACCTTCTTCTTTACTTTTTTGAACCATCACAGACATTGTATGTGCAAATTGTGTTTTACCACAACCAAACTCACCATAAACTTCTGTTAGAGCTTGAGTCTCAATACCACCATCAAACAAAGTATCAAGACAATTAGTACCAGTTGTAATTCTACCAATATTTTGTCTGTGTTTATAAATTTCAGTTGCACTTGTAAAATGATTGGCAATTAATCCACCATCAACTAAATGTTGTCGGGCTTTATTGACAATTTTTTCAGCAGTATCCTTTTCCATTCCAGTAATATCTGCAATTTCAACAGGACCTCTAACGACAAGGTCCATGACGTTGTGGACACCTGCATCGGATAATTTTCTTGTAGTTACAGGACCTACGCCCTCTAAACTATCTAATCTTAAATCTTCTACCATACCGTATAGTACGGTACCAGTACTTTATAAGGTTATTGTTTAAGAAAATGATCGTAAAATTATAAAATATTCTAAAATTGACTAACGTCTCTTTCTTCTTTGTCCAGGTTTGTTTTGACCAGGATATCTACCTAGAACAAATCGTTTATTGTAGTTACTTTTGTTTCCAACACTAGAACTAGTACCAACAATTTTTCTACCTTCAACTTTTGGTGTTTGTCCTCGTACTTTACCTGCTTTGGTAAGTGAACCGTGTGTTGCCATGATTAGAATGAAGAATTAGTGAATTTATGTATTTGGATAACTACCAGTACTTGGCTTTAACAGTCTCTATGACTTTTTCATGTTCCTTACTCTTTCTACGTGCATATTTCTCCATAGCACCAAGCGGAATGCCTCCAAGAGATCTTGCAAGTGCATTAAAGGCATATCTTTGTGGACCTTTTGAACCAGTCTTTGTCATGAATTTTTGAATACCATATTTGAAATTGTGTTGCCATGTCTTGTATAGAACACCCAATTGTGCAGGAGTCATTTCATTTCCAATATGGAAGAAATCAGATTGTTCCAGTAATCCAATTGGAACAAATGTAAGTGCAGTCGCAGTGAACATTGAATCAGGTTGCTCATGTTCTAATTCACTGATTAATTGAATGGTTTCCCATGAATCTTCAGGAGTTTCATCATTATCAAGACCCATAATCAAAGTAAATGCTGGAATCCAATAATTTTCATTCATTGTCTTTACACCTTCTTTTACAACCCAGTGCCATTCAGATGGATCATATGGAGCAAGTTTCCTATCAGCATATTTACCAATTAATCTAAGACTTCCAGTTTCAAGTCCTGCTTGAACACCAATCATGTTATCAGGACTAGCTTTCATTATTTTTGAAAGATTTGGGAGAAGTTTTTCATCAGCTATTGCACCTGCCAATGTACCATGAGTTGGATTTGTATGTTCAACTCCAGTAGACATGATTGCTGTAAATAATTCTTCTAAGGCTTCTCTATTTGGCTCCATTCCTTTTGCAGTTCTAGGATCCATACCATAAACAAAAATATCGTCACTGTGAATCCATGCAGATTTAGAGCCGCCTTTCTTTATGTTAACTTCAATTTCTTGTTTGACTTTTTCTGGTGAATAATACCTTAAAGATCTTAATGTAACATCACAAAATTTACAACCTCTACCACAACCACGCATTACTTCAACCATACCGTGCATACTAGGCTCTACAATGTTTGGAATATCTTCTAACTCAGGTCTATCCCAGAAATTAACAAATCGTCCATGAATTTTTTTCCCTTCTCTTTCAAATTCTTTAATGTTAACTTTAAAGTCACTTCTTTTTCTGAATGGATCCATATTTTCAAAATCACCGTTAATCAAATAATTAAAGAAACGCCCTGCATGTCCATCAATCTCAGGAGCAATACCACCCAACTCACCTTCTAAAATGGCATAGATTCCAAATTCTTCAATTTTTGCAGGATCGTAATTGTATTGCCATGTTCCAGAAGCACCAGAAATTACTTTGGCCTTACTTCCAGTTCTTGCTTTAGCAGCTTTAATTCTATGATGTAATTCTGCATTGTAAAATTCGTCGTAAGAAGTTTGTTTTCGTCCATAAGTAAATGTCATAGTAACTGGACCCATTCCAAGTGGATCCATTTCATAAGTTCCAATAACTTCAGTTTCAGGACCAATGAATTTTTCAATATGATTTGGATGTGCAACAACTACATCTTTTCGTGCAAAACCATCACGAAGCAAACCTGCTTCTAATTTTCTCAATCCATATGGAGCATATTTTGCAGCACCATCAATATCAGGTGACCAATTACAAATGAAATCAAATAGAATTTTAGGAGTTACTTGATTTCCAAGAATTTTATACCAAAAACTGTTCTTATCTCTATTAGGATCTATTGCCGGAGCACATCCGAAAAATGTTGCAAGAGACAATCCCCTATAAGGCGACATCAAAGTTCTATCAGCAGTTAAGACAATTTTTGGAGTACCCATACCCTTCATGGAATTCATTTTATGATTTATTTTAAACCTTGCTAGTCAGATTTAGTAATTTTCTAAAATTCCAGCCTTATTTCTATACAAATGGCCAAATTCCTTATTTGTAGACAAATGCTCTCCATCAAATACAGTTCCATCCCTACAGGCAAGATCCTCACCTACACAACAACTACCACAAATTCCAACTCCACATTTCATCATCCTCTCAAGACTAGCTTGGACGAAAATATTTCTAGAATGAGCAGACTGGACAGTTTTGTACATCATGATTTCAGGACCACAAACATACACAGCATCATAATGATTTTTGCTAACTAATTTTTCAACCAAATCAGTTACAAATCCTTTTTCACCATAACTTCCATCATCAGTTGAAACAATTACATTTGATGGAGGATCCAATAAGCTGTTAGCTAAATCTTCAAAAAATACTTCGTCTTTTGTTTTTGCTCCAATTAAAACAGTGACATCGTCAGTTGATTTTACAAAAGTAAGTAATCGCATCATTGGAACAAGACCAGTTCCACCTCCAACTAACAATAATTTTCCTTCCTTAAGATCAAATGAATTTCCATAAGGTCCCCTAATTCCTATTTGACCACCTACTGGAACATTAAACAGACCTGTAGATGATGGACCATGTTTTCTAACAGTGAATGCAGCTTTTCCAGGTTCTTTTGAAATCATTACACTCATTGGTAATTCATTGACACCCGGAATCCACACCATGGCAAATTGTCCAGGTAGAACATTTGGCATTACATCGTCTGAAAAAACCAAAGTCCTAACAGTGGGTGTTTCATCAATTACTTTTTCAATTGTAACGATTGTAGGATGGTTATGATTTCTTTGCAAGTCCCACCATATCCTTTATTGTGGAGTAATTATTTCTCTTCATGTACTGTATAATCCCTTTGTTAATGTCATCAAAAACTCCAACCCAGTTATCGCCTATTGCACTTCCAAGTTGAACAGCTGAAGCTCCTGCCAAGAAAAATTCAACTGCATCTTCCCAAGTCGAAACTCCACCACATCCAATTATTGGGACATCATATTTTGAAGAAATTTCATAAACACATCTTAATGCAATTGGTTTTATCGGAGTACCGGACAATCCTCCAAATTTGTTACTTAGTATAGGACGTTTAGTTTCAACATCAATGGCCATTGCACGAACAGTGTTAATTGCAGTAATAGCATCTATTCCAGAATCAACGGCATTACTCACAGTGTTAAGATAATTACTAGTACCCAAGCCAACTTTTGCAATAACAGGTACATTTGTTGCTTTTTTCACAGTAGAAACAATTGCTTTAACTAGCCCAGGATCATCTCCAACTTCCAAGCCAACTTTGGCAACATGAGGACAGGACAAATTCAGTTCATATGCTTTAACTTTACAATTTTCAAATTCCTTTATCATAGTTTCAAAGTCTTCAGGTACAGAACCAACTAAACTTACGATTATTGGTACATCCTGATTTGGTTCAATCATTTTAGCAAAATTTGAAGCGCCAGGATTTGATAATCCAACTGCATTTATCCATCCGCCACCTTTTACACTGAAAATTGTGGGATTTGGATAACCTTCCCAAGGTGCAGTGCTCAGAGATTTTGTGACAACTGCACCAGCACCAGATGCATAAAGTCGATTAAACACATCAAGAGATATGCCTAAAATTCCAGATGCCAGCATTACAGGTTTATCTAATTGGATTTGACCTATGGAAGTTGCAATACTAGGTTCCACTTTGATTAATGGGCATAGTTTCGAATATAACAGTTGATTCTTGATTCTGGTACCTTTTTTAAAGGTCATTTAGAATCAACTAGTCATGTATTCTGTAATTTTAACAGAGTTAGGAATCGCAGTTTTCAACGATGGGAAACTAGACAAAGCATTTGCTTTCTCAAATCCAATTAAAGAATATCTCCTAGTGAAAAATAAAGAATCCAAATTAAATGAACTTGTAAATTATTTAGCATCAACTCAGAGAGGATTTTCTGTGAGTGATGAATCATTACTTGCAATTCTAAAAAAATATTCTATTGATTGTCATTTAATGGAATCTTCAGAATTGGATACAGTCCAAAATACAAAACCACAAATTATTGTTGATTCAGGTTTTGCTTCCAACTTACAAGATACACTTGGAAAATTAAGAGAGTTTGCATTAGGCTTTTCATCTTCAAAAGTGACCGAAGTCTCAGAAAGTCCAGATCTTCACATCATTCAAGCAATTAATTCTCTAGATGAGATTGATAAAATTGCAAATGGATTAAGTTCAAGACTCAGAGAATGGTATGGATTACATTTTCCAGAACTAGATAACATTATTGACAGCATTAACGGATATGCACAAATTGTAATGGCAGGGAAAAGAGAATCATTAACTAAACAAATTTTTGAAGAAGCTGGTTTCCCGGAATCAAAAGTAGAGATGTTGTCATTAATTTCATCGAAAAGTAGAGGAGGAGATATTTCAGATATTAATTTATCAATAGTTCAATCAATTGCAAAACAAGTTTTAGATTTTCACGAGTTACGTAAAAAACTTGAAGAACATGTTGAAGCAGGAATGCAAGAGATTGCACCAAATACTTCAGCAATTCTTGGTACTGCAGTAGGTGCAAGAATTTTAGGAAGAGCTGGAAGTCTCAAAAAAATGGCATCATTGCCAGCTAGTACAATACAAGTCCTAGGAGCTGAAAAAGCATTATTCAGATCACTGAAGACAGGTTCACAGCCACCTAAACACGGATTATTATTCCAACATGCAATGGTTCATGCTGCACCAAGATGGCAAAGAGGAAAAATTGCTCGTGCAGTAGCTGCAAAGGCAGTAATCGCTGCAAGAGTGGATGTTTACGGTGAGGGATTAAATCAAACTTTACTTGAAAAACTCAACATCAGAGTTGATGAAATTGGTAAAAAATATGAAAATCCTACTGAAAAAGACATGAGACCACCTCCATCATTTAGAAGAGAAGGTGGATTTGGAGATAAACCAAGAAGAGGAGACCGCAGAGAAGGTGGAGATAGAAGAAGAGAAGGTGGAGATAGAAGAAGAGAAGG
>JACNFR010000070.1 GCA_014384555.1 Candidatus Nitrosopumilus sp.
ACATCAAGTACTTCTTTACTGAAGAAAACAGAAATCCAAAACTAGCTGAAAGATTGGCATTAGAATTAGGAGGGGATCTTCTGTTGTTTAGCCCATTAGAGTCTCTTTCAAAAGGAGATAGACCAGATACGACATACTTTGAAAAAATGAAAGCAAATATGGATAATCTCAAAATAGCATTAGAGTGCTCTTGACTAAGATTCTAGGATCCACGATTTGAAATTATTTTTGAGATGATTAACCTCTAAAAGTTAGGTCCTTGAACTAATTTGACAAGTCACCTCGAGGGCCTATGCAATTTGGTTTAAGAATTTTACATTCAAAAATTATTTCATGATGGAATTTAGTGAATTTCTAGATGAAATTGGAAAGACAGGAAATCATTGGATAGATTACCATATCATCATGGGAAAAATTTGGTCATATGAGAAAAAATACAAAATCAAAGTTAGAATTTTCGTTGAATGAAGAAATAATGTCACTAGCAACTGAAGTTGCTAGCGGAAGAATTTACGACTGGTAACCTAAGCCACCAGCTCGGAAATCACTTCTTGGCGTGCAAACCATGATCTTTATAGGATTATCTTAAATTAGATTCTAAACTTCAATACTCATAATATTAGTCACAAACAAGCTAGAAAGGTAAACTAAATTTAACTAATTATAAAGATCTAACTTCATACACTTTTTGATGGCAGAGACATATAGAATTGGACTGGGAAATAATGATAATGATTTAAGAAAAAAGGCTGATTCTGATTTTGTATCTTTTTGGGATGATCAGGCAAAGAATTTGTCGTGGTTTTCTCCTTGGGATAAAACACTTGATTGGAGGCCTCCTTTCGCTAAATGGTTTGTTGGAGGCACAATTAATGCCTCGTATAACGCACTAGATATCCATCAGGCTGCAAAATCTGAAAAATCAGCCATTTTGTGGGAGGGTGAAAATGGGGAATCTCGTAATGTCACATACGGTGAGATGTTTATCAAAGTTCAAAAATTTGCAAATGTTCTCAAATCGCTTGATGTTCAAAAAGGTGATAGAGTTACAATCTATCTTCCAATGGTTCCGGAATTGCCTATTGCAATGCTTGCTTGCGCAAGAATTGGTGCCATACACACTGTGATTTTTTCTGGATTCAGTGCAACTTCAATTAAAGACAGGGTATCTGATTCAAAATCTAAAGTGATCATAACTGCAGACGGTGGTTATAGGAGAGGAAAAATTGTTAAACTAAAAGATGTGATTGATGATGCAATAAAGGATATTGACTTTGTTGAGCATGTGGTGATTCTTGAAAGAACTAAAAATAAAATTTTAATGACAAGTAAAGATAAACTTTGGAGTAAATTAATGGACGGTGCTTCTGATTCATGCCCTGCTGAAGAATTGCCAAGTGATCATCCTCTTTACATTTTGTATACGTCTGGAACAACTGGAAAACCAAAAGGTGTGTTGCATGGAACTGGTGGATATCTAACACATTTACATTCTACATTCAAATGGGCTTTTGACATTAAAGACTTTGATATCTTTTTTTGTACTGCTGATATTGGTTGGGTTACTGGACATAGCTATGTTGTATATGCACCATTTCTGCATGGTGCAACTCAAATAATGTATGAAGGCTCTCCTGACTTTCCAGACGCATCAAGAATGTGGGAAATTTTACAAAAATACAAAGTTACAATATTTTACACCACGCCGACTGCTCTGAGAATGTTTATGAAATTCGGTGATGAAATTCCAAATTCATTTGATCTTTCAAATTTAAGATTACTTGGAAGTGTTGGTGAACCAATTAATCCTGAAGTATGGAAATGGTATTTCAAAACTATTGGAAAAGAAAAATGCCCTATCATTGATACATGGTGGCAAACTGAGACAGGGGGTATGTTGATTTCCCCCCTTCCTGGGATAGAGACTATTCCACTAAAGCCTGGATCTGGGACACTCTCAATTCCAGGCGTAAATATCTCCGTAGTTGATGAAAATGGCGATGAAGTTGCTGCAAATACCAAGGGATATCTTGTTATCAAAAATCCATGGCCTGGGATGCTTCTGACATTGTGGAATGACGATGAAAAATACAAAAATGTTTACTGGTCAAAATATGAAAATTGTTACTATCCTGGAGACTATGCATTAAAAGACAATGATGGATATCTTTGGTTGCTTGGACGCGCAGATGATGTTCTAAAAATTGCGGGTCATAGAATTGGAACTGCAGAACTTGAAAGTTGTATGGTGTCTCATCCTGATGTGGCAGAATCTGCTGCTTGTGGAATTCCTGATGAAATTAAAGGTGAAGTAATAATTGTATTTGTAGTTTTGAACCAAGGAGTTGTAAATGATTCAAATATTTTAGAAAAACAACTAGTTGATAAAATTAGAGCAGATATAGGTGCAATTGCAACCCCTAAACAAATTTACTTTGTTTCAAAATTACCCAAGACTCGAAGCGGAAAAATTATGAGAAGATTACTAAAAGCAATTGGTAATAATGAACAAATCGGAGATGTTAGTACATTAGAAGATGGTGCTGCTGTAACTGAGGTTCAAAAAGTTTTTGATGAACTTCAAAAATCAATTAAAGAAAATTTAAAATAATTATTTTTTCAATTCCTCTAAATCAATACTGGACAACATTTCAAACATCTCTTTTAATCCGTCATACTCTGATTTTGAATTTTCATCTAATTCATCATATTCTTTTTCTTTAATTTCATCTAATCTTGCATTGGATCCTTTGAAAAATTCTTGATATTCTTTAATTTTTTTATCAGTCATTTGCTCCAAATCAAAAATCACTGTGTTACTTCCAAGTAAATTTCTATTTTCATCATATAGGCTTGTTGCTTGTAATAAACCTGAAAAAGTTTCCCCATTTTGTTTTTTGAAAGTGATTTTTCTATCTGTCACTTTTCCTGTTTCAAACCAACTTTTTAGAGAATCATTCATGTCCTTCCATGATTCTTTTGGTACATGCTCAAAGATTGGTTTTCCAAGAATTTCTGATTTGGCATATCCTAAATTTGCCGCATATGTTGAATTACAGTCTAAAATCACGCCTATGGAGTTGATTCTTCTCCACATGATTGGGGCATCTTTGAGTGTCTTTCTGGCTTCGGTTTGAGGCATTTTTTAAAATTGAATTGACTAGTTATTAAATTAAAATCCTTAAAACCATTGATCGAGGTTTTGACTCTTTTTCTCTAGGGCTTTTTTTAATCTGTTTAACGTTGATTGTATTCTTTCTTCTGAAAAACTTCGCTCTTTAAGATAATTCATAATCCCCTCTGAATCCACTTCTTCAAATACAATTTCATCCACATCAGCTACTTCTGGATTTAGGAATATCTTTCTAATTTGTTGAAAATCTATTCCTTCTAACTGCTCTTGAATTTGTGGGATGTCTTCTAATCGTGAATGCTGTTTGATTAATTTCATTGCTGTTTTTGGACCAATTCTTTCAAATCCATTTGGATTAAAATCCGTTCCAATTAAAATTCCTACATCAATTAATTCTTCTCTTGTCATTTTAATTGAATCTAGTGTTTTCTGTGTTTCAATTATTTCTGGAAGAACATCGATGTATGTATTTCTATTTGGAATTTTTCTTCTACCACTGCTTGTAAAATTTCTTACTAGTCTTTTTGCTCCACATAGTATGGAATCATAATCTTGACTTGCTGAAGCATATGCTTGTCCTGTATTTGTTAAATGTGCTGCTGTGGCTTCTCCTTCAGATGGAGCTTCAATATATGGAATTCCAAAATATGTTAGAAACTGTTTTGATTCTTTCACCATCCCGTCTTTCATACTAGTTGTTTGTTGAGCAAATTTTCTCGCATCTTCCATATTCCCCTCTGCAACTGCTTTTTCATATTTTACAGTTGCATCTTTTTTGATTTGTTTTCTTCGTTCAATTTCAGCAGTTTTTAGTGATGGTGGTTTTCCATCAAAAACATAAACCGGTTTAATTCCTAATGATAGAAAATTCACATTTCTGTACAATAGTCCACTAAGATGACTGGTAATCCTTCCCTCAGAATCTGTTAATTGTAATCCATCTGGACCTCTGATACTTGCCAAAAACTGGTAAATTGCATTATAGGCATCTATTGCTATTACTTTATTAGAAAACGCCTCAAGGGTAGTTTTCTCTCTAACAACCAAATCTTTTAGATTTAATCCCATGAAATTTCTTGATGTTTTCAGGTATTTTGTGTTTATCCTTCAATATGATCGATATTTTAGATGCCTTTTCTTGAATTCGATTTTAATATAGAAATGAATAATCAAAAAAGATGTCTTCACTTAATCTACCTTCACATTTACAGGATAAAATTTTTGAAATTCGTTACGAGTCTAATCTAGTTTCAAAAATAGTATCATATTTTCCATTTTCTGAATTTGAAAAACAAGAAATTGTTTCTATTTTAGGCGATGATATTTTAGATGCTTTTAGTTCCATTTTTACAGATTCTATAACTGACGATGAATGGCATAGAACAAAAGATCAAATAAAGAAGAAATTCAAAGATGAATTATTTGATATTGATAATATCTAATTCTATCAATTCGTTTTATTATGGAGAATATATCAGAATAGTTGCCGAGATAGCCAAGTAGTACGGCGGCCGTCTCGAAAACGGCTACGCGCAAGCGTGCGGGGGTTCGAATCCCTCTCTCGGCGTTTTTTATTTAGGGGACGTAAAAACAATGTTCTCCATACGATTGATAACAGTTTGTAAAAAGAAGATAAAATGCAACGATACACCATGTTCCAAATATTACATAGAATTGTTTATGGCTCATTTTGTTGATATGTTCAACAATTTTCATATCTATTTTTTTTGGATAATGTATGGATTACAAGTTCAAAATGTTTAAAGTAACTTGATTAACAAAAATAACTATGACTGAAGAGATTGAATCAAAGATTCAAGAATCAAACCTCACTAATAGTGAATTAATTTCTCATTTTAGAGAGAAATGTAAGATTTGTGCACACCATAGAATTATGCATAATGAATTAGGTGTATGTGAAGGTGTGATGAACAAACCATGCACTTCTGGCTGTGACAAGTTTGAAGCAGAATAGTTATTCTGAGATTTTTGCAATTCTTTATTAGGATATTTTTCGTACTCTTTCTATGAGTTCAGAAAATGATGGTGAGAAACTCTATCCTTTAGGATATGAACCTGTGATAACTCCTGGTGCTGTTGATGATAACGTGAGAAATAATTTGTTAGATTTTATCTTGCAATCTGGACCTTCAGAAGTTGTAGATACTGATTTATTTGCAGTGATGGCAAAGAGACGTTCTACAAGAAAATTTTTGGATAAACCTGTAGAAACTACTAAAATTGATAAAATAATCGCAGCAGCAGATACTGCGCCAACTGCAGGTAATTTTCAAGGGTTTGAAATATTCTACATTAAAAGTCCGGAAAAGAAAAAACTACTAGTTGCGGCATGTAACAAACAACCCTATGTTGATGCTCCAGTTGTTTTGATTTTTTGTAAAAATCCATCCAGAGTGAAACTTGATTTTCCTGATCACATTCTTAAGAAATTTGCAATACAGGATGCTACCCTAGCTGCTGGTTATTCTCAACTGGCTGCTCAGGCACTTGGATTAAGTTCAATTTGGATTGGAATGTTTGATGAACAAAAGGTTATGGATATTATTGAAACTGATCTGGTCCCTTCTTCAGTCCTTTGTATTGGTTATCCAGAACAAACTAAATTCCCTAAGCCTCGTAGAAATCTCAAAGATTTAGTACATGTCACATGGTAAGCCTTTTTGTAAGTCTCCATCTTTAAATAATCCTGAATTATTATTCTGATTATGACTGATGCATATGTTATGCTTAATTGTGAGCTTGGTGCAGAAACTGAAATAATTGATCAATTAAAGGAAATTGAACAAGTTGTGGATGTGTTTGAAACAATTGGAACTCATGATATGATGGTCAAGTTACAAGCAGAAAATTTTGAAAAAATCCGTGAGATTGTATCTTGGAATATTCAAAAACTAAAAAAAGTCCGTTCAACTGCTACGTTGATAAAAAAAGATAATTAAGATTACTTTCTATCGAAATTCAATGGTTGACGAGAAAAATGAAATTGACAAATTAATTGATAATATGATTACTAGTGGTGATGATCTGGTTAAAAATCTCAAAACGGTTTTGCCTGATTCTTTGTCTGAATCCATGATGATGTTTCACGAATCAAATGTGGCAAATCTTAAGAAAATTAAAGAGTTTTTAAACAAATAGACTGATAGTATTGTTTCATACGATTACTGCTATATCCTTTTTAATCATCATTTGAAATCCCTATCGTGGTTAGGTCTAGGACTATTACAATAACTGTAGAAAAGAAAACAGGTGATGCATTTGATGCTATATTGAAAATGCCTTCTAAGATGATGCCTGATGCAAAAATCAATGAATCTGGGTGGTGGTCATTTAGAGGTCCTCATGGACAATCCAAGTTAAAATTTAATGAAAACAAAGCCTTGGGGATTTTAGATCATCAATTTGTTGATGAGGAGTCCTCATGGGACGTTCCAATGAGAATTGTATCTAATGGAGATGTTTCTGAGGTTATCATTACTTTGAACAAACCTGATGAAATCACTGATGAGCAATTTGATCAAAGAATGACTGAAATCAGCGAGATGTTTAATTCGATGAAAAATATCATAGAATCTGAATCATAATATTTTAGAAATTTATGTATGCTAAGTACAAATCATTCTTCATGGTTAAATGCAAATTTTGTTATAATAAATTGAGAAAAAATGCCCTATGAAGAAGTATATTTTCAAAGATTGGAGGAAGATGATCCTGAGGATTATAAGAAATTAAAATCTAAAAAATAGCCCTATTCTTTATCTGAATCATCTGAATTTTGATTTCTACCTGGACCTACCATATCTTCTGGCTTAACTCTGTTATCCCAGTCTCCTTTTGTTCCTTTAATCAGAGATATGATGCCAGCTCCGATAAATCCTATAACTATTCCAAAAAATACTGTTTGATCAAATATCTTAAATGAACAATTAATTTCTACGGGAGGTGAATTATCTGAATACTCGTAACAAGTTCCAAATTCATTTGATTCAAGAGTGGCTGCCTGATAATTATGACCAAATCCTCCTAGAACCACAAACCCTACAAAAATCAAAATAATTCCGAGAATGATAAATCTCATATCGCTCATGATTTTTTTCCTGATTTATCGTATTTACATTTTGACCTAAAGAAAATCTAGTGTTATTTTTCTAGCGATACCTTGAGATTTTCAAGAGATGCTTCATAAAACACTCCTAAAAACACTACAAAATCTAAGAATTGTTTTTCGGTCATCTTTTTACTGTTGAGATATGACTGCCATGTTAATTCTACAAGATTTTTAGATTTTACATTTATTGAAATTGTTGCAACATATGCCCTTAATGGAAGTCCTTCGGTTGCGATATATGTGAAATATTCTCCTTTTTTCCATGCAACTACATGTTCTTCGATTTTATTTCCATCTGCAAATGTGATTAATCTTACTGCTCCTACATCTTTTTTCTTTTTAGATAGATACACTGTTTTTTTAACATCTACGACCCATGTGGGCAATCCTGCAATATTACTTATTTTTCTCCAGACTTTGTCTTTTGATGCTTTAATTTTAATTGTTTTTTTAACCATCCCTGTATGGAATATTCTTTTTGCCATACAGTTCTCTATTATTTGCTGAATTTTAAATTTTAGATGTACAACCATTTTTAATCCCCTGAAGAAAAAGATAACAAATGGTCTTTGGATGGGGCAAAAAGAAACAAGAAGAAAAACCAGTCGAGGAAATCCCTCAAAACAAGGAAATTTCACTCACAGATGTACCAAAAATTGTATCTGATCTTAGTACATTGAGAAAATCGCAAACATTGGCCGAAATTAATAATTTGAGAAATAACACTGAACCCCTAATTGGAGATTTAATAAAAATTGGAAACCTGCTAGAAAAAGATGATCTTAACATGGCTGATGTTGATAAACATCTCGCAATAATAGTGGTTCGAGGTAAAAAACAAGTTATTGATATGATCAAAAAAGATGTTGTTTCATTACCTAAAATTTCATCTTTTGATGATGCTGAAAAATTAAATTCTGTTTTAAATTTAATTCTTAAAAAAGTTGGAGATGTTTTGGGGAGACAGACTAGAGTTATTCATATTTTTGCAAAAAAATATGCGTCCCAATTAAAAGATAATCTTGAAGTTATGAATAGAAATCATTCTGAAATTAATACATTATTAAAAAACTATGAAACTACAAAATCTCTTTCTGATGAAATTAATCACACAATAACTCAAATCGAAAATTCATTTGATTTGCGTAAAGAAAAGTCTCAAAAAATTGCAGATGCCGATGAGTATTTAATTTCAATTAAAGAAAAAATAACTACTATTCAAAATTCTATTGATAAAATAAAATCTTCTGAAAATTATACAAAATATCTTGCTTTAAAAAATGACTTGGAGCAATTTACTAAACAAAAATTAAAAATTAAAAATCAAATTAATACCCAATTTACCAAAATCTCTCGTCCTTTGAGTCGATACGAATATGCTTCATCATTAGATAAGGACCAAAAGAATATTTTGTCCAGTTTAGTTTCAGAACCTTTCAATGTCTTATCATCTGAAAATAAGGATTCTATAATTACCATACTTGAAAATGTACGAAAGGGTATCTCATCCGGATCCATATCCGTGAAGGATGTTGATAAAACATCTTTTCAGATAACTGAGATTGAGGAGTCCTTGAACGACTTTGTAAATCTGGTTTCAAATTATCATAAAAAATACGAAGAAATGAAAATTAATGTAAATTCTCTTATGCCAAATCATTTGGTTTCTTTAGAAGATGATCTTGACAAAAATGCCTCTTTGGTGAGTGATTCTGAAATGAAATCTAAAACTTTTCAAGATGAAATAGATGAAATTGATTCTAAAATTCCCCAATTAGTGTCTGAAATTGAGCAAAAACTAAGACAATTTTCTAATACGAGATACACTGTTTTAACATCTTAGAATTAAATTAGTTCTAAACTAGAGTCTTTCTGTGTTATTTAAAAAGAAAAAATTTGAACGTAAAGTATTGTTGAAAAAAGAAGTTCGTGATAGCATCTTGTCTTTTTGTAAAATGAAACATCCTAACGAAGGAATTTTAATTTTAAAGGGAAAATCAAAAAATGGTGAAATAAAAATAGATGGTCTTGTAATTCCTCCCTTTAGTGAAACCGGCCCTACATTTGCTGGGTTTCCTCATTCATTCTTACCTTTTGATATGAGTTACATTGGAATTGTTCATTCTCATCCCAGTGGTTCTGCAGAACCTTCTGTAACTGATTTACATAATTTCTTTGGATTAGTTTCAATGATTGTAAAATCTCCATATGATGATAATTCTACTTTTGCATGGGATAGTAATGGAAATTCAATTCCACTTTCAATTGAATGATTTTTCAAAAACCATGCTGATAATACAGATGAAATCTGAAGAAACTTTATAACCGTTTTAACGGTACTTCTATTGAATTGAATCCTCAACTCAAAAGATATTATCTTTTTCTAGGTGCTTCATTGGTATTTAGCATTGGTTTACAAATAGGACTTGGATACCTTGGTGTCCCATGGTACTTTAGTATTGGATTAGTAATGGCAATTTTCATTTTATTGCCTATGATTATGAGAAGACAACAAATGAATCGAATGGGAAGTTATGGAAGTGATTCTGGAACTGGCGGTGGTGGTTTCTTTGGCATGGGTTCACAAGGAAGTTCTGGTGGGACACGATATGTTTGCCTTGTTTGCAACAACAAACACAAAGGAGGAACTTGTCCACGATGTGGTTCCAAAATGCAAAAGGCAGATTTCTAGTTGATATAAAATGGCATTAGAAGAATTAAGAAAGAAAGTTCTATATCAAAACTCCATTGAGGTATGGATTGGAATAAGTGAAGAAAAAAACATAGATTGGGTAAATACTGAAAATTACAAAAATTTTATTGCTTTTCTTTTAAAAAATAATTTAAACATGAAACAAATGTCTATTTGTTTTGATGAATCAGACACGGCATCTTATGGCGGTCACAGCAAAAAAGTATTTGCTAATAATTTGGCAGCAATCAATGATGTAAATTCACACTGTTATTCAATAAAATTAAATGATAGCGCTATTGAATTAATTCGAAAATTTAATCTCTAATTTTATCATCTTTTCAGTTTTGGATTGACTATTGCATCAAGAGCATTTCCGATAAAAACAAAGGCTAAGCCTGTAATTGCAATCATTACTCCTGGTGGCATTATCCACCACCACATTCCTCTAGCTGCTGCTCCAAATGTATTTGCATCATGCAATATTTGACCCCAAGTTGGAAATGTTGGATCTCCCAATCCTAGAAAACTTAGACCTGCTTCTGTGGTAATTGCTGCTGGAACTGAAATTGCAATACTTGCAAATGCATATGGTAACAACTGAGGTACAATATGTTTGAGAATGATTTTAGAATCTTTCTGACCCATCATGTTTGCTGCATCCACATAGCCTCGAGTTTTAATTTGAAGTGACATACTTCTTGATACTTTTGCTATGCCCACCCATCCAAATATCATCAGAAATCCTACCATCACAAATATGCTATTGCTGATTGTCACAGAAAGAATAATGAGAAATGGAAGTGCTGGTAATGCATAGATGACATCATTGAATCTCATCATTGCCTCATCTGTCTTTTTACCTTTGTATCCTGCATACACTCCATAAAGTAATCCTGCGATTACTGATGAAATGGATACAACTAATCCTATGAATAATGCCAAAGGTGTTCCCCACAGCAATCCGATTGCCAAATCTCGTCTTAATTCATCTGTTCCCATAATCCCAAAAGCTTTACCTCCAACAATTAATTTTGATTCATAAATTTGGTTTTCAGAATCTACTCCGTACATGTTTACTAGAAAAACGTAATTACCTTTCAATGGTTCATTTGTCTGAATTTTTGAAAATACAATATCTTCTGTAGATAGTCTTTCAAATGTAAATTCAAAATTTTCTGATTGTAATGACAAGTTTTTCTTTATTGTATGATCTGTTGAAAAAATCCTTTCACTATGAGTTGTTTTTTCACTTGAATGTGGTAGTGATGTTGTTAGTAAATCTAATTTGATACCATCTGGCCGAATTACTGACATTTCTAGCAGTGGGGATCCTGAATATTCTGAGGAAAACTCGTAGATGAAATCATTTGGAAAGTCATCATAGTTAAAATTGAATCCAAATTGATGAGATGTTAACTCTATTCCTGCATTTGTTATTTTTTCTATGTTGGGATTTTCTAAAATTTTATGTTCTGGGATTTTTTCAGTCAGAAAGATATTGACCCAAATTGGAATTGCTACTTTTGGATTTGAAATCCAATTACCTGGGTTATTCCATTCTTGAAATGTTTCAACTGGAATGGCAATTATTGCAATAATTGAGATTGATATCAATATCGCAAGAATTGTAATTCCTGCTATCCCCATCTTGCTTTTTAGAAACTCTTGCTTGATTTCCTGTGGTGTTATACTACTCATGTTCCAGTTCTCACTCTAGGATCAAAATAACCATAAAGTAAATCTGCAATGAATATACTTACTAGAAAAAATA
>JACNFR010000081.1 GCA_014384555.1 Candidatus Nitrosopumilus sp.
AATTTTGAAGATGATGTTTTAGAGCATGAAATTTACACGTTTGGTGAGGAAAATGTCATTGTTCCAGTAGGAAAAAAGGCCGATAAAGTTGGAATTCAAAAACTAGCTGAGGATAAAATCAAAGAAACATTCAGACGTTATGATTCTAATGCTGAAGTTGAAATTTTATCTGATAATAGAGTTAAAGTTTCAGTTGATGAGCGAAATATTGCATCTATCATTGGCAGAGGAGGCTCAAACATCAATGAAATTGAAAAATTACTCAAGGTACACATTGATGTCGTGGAAAAATCATCTGATGATATTTCCTTAACGTCAAATGATTTGCCATTTAGTTTTTCAGAATCAAAAACAGCATTACTGCTGACTGTTAACAGAGATTTTTCTTCAATGCATGCTAATATTTATGGAAATGAAAAATTCATTGCATCTGTGAGGATTGGAAAGAAAGGACAGATTAAAATTCCAAAACGCTCTGATGTTGCAAGAAATTTAATGGACCTTACATCGTCACAAGATGATATCAAAATTTTCCTTAAAGATTTTTAAAATTTTCAATAATTTTTGGGTTTGCTTTCAAAAATGTTATGAATTTTCTTAACTGTTTGATTGTTTTTGGATTTAGATGATGCTCGATTCCTTCTGCATCTTGGTTTGCCGTTTCATATCCTACACCTAAAATCTCGAAAAATTCTAATAATATTCCATGTTTTTGTCTTATTCCTTCTGCAACTTGTATTCCCTTTTTTGTAAGATTAATTCCATGATATTTTTCATATTCCAAAAATCCGTTCTCATCTAATCGCTGAAGCATTTTGGTAACACTTGGTGCACTCACATGCATGTATCTTGAAATATCCAAAGTAGTTGCATATCCCTTCATTTCTACTAGTTCTCCAATAATTTCTAAATAATCCTCCATTCTTGAGCTTGAGCGGTTTCTCTCTAATTGGTGGGCCGCCTTAATCGAATCAAGTCTTTTAGAATTTTTAGATTTCATGTTGTCTTTGTATCTAAATGGAATCGGGTATAATTGAGTGTCTTTTGAGTTGAATCTAGCTATTCTTTGTTGACTTGGATGTGACCAGAGTTGATCACTGGTTGTTAACTATTTTTTCTTAAATCTAGGTTGGAATGGCTGACCCCTTAAAGGAACGTTTGGATAAATTAAGAAAATTCTCTGATTCTGCTAAACGTAGAGCAAATTTGTATTCTGAAGTATCTGGAATGGATGATAAACACACTGCTCGTTCATTAGGTGCTCTTCAAAAGGCCCCAGCTCCTGGCAAAAAACTCCAAAAAATTGGGTTTTTGATGTTATGGGTTCCTGAACCCACTGGAGTAACTTGCGCTATTGGAGGACCTATGATTGTTGCAGGACGATACTTGGACAAGAAATACAATGGCTCTACCATTCATGATATTGGACACCAGACAAAACACAACATGTCTACAATTAGTGATTTTAAGAATTCAGTAATGTGATTGTTGAGATTGGAAGATATTGATAATTTTATTAATTTCTGGAAGAATCAATAATCATGGAATATGAAATTGTGAAAAACCCAATGGGGTTGATTGAGTTTACATTAAACAAGGGTGAGAAAATTACTGCAGAAGCTGCTGCCATGGTATTCATGAAAGGAAATATCATTACAGAAACTAGAATGAGAAAGGGAGGATTTCTAAAATCCCTCAAAGCAGCTGCATTAGGAGGCGAATCATTTTTTGTAAATGAATTCATTGCAGAAGAAGAGAATTGTAAACTGGGTCTTACTGGAAATATGCTTGGAGATATTGAGGTAATTGATGTACATGAAGAATTTATCGTTCAATCCGGTGCCTTTATTGGCTCTACTACTGAATTAACATTGGATACTAAATGGCAGGGATTTACAAAAGGAATTTTTGGTAGTAATTTGTTTATGCTAAAAACCGTTGGAAACGGCAAAATGTTTGTCAATGCATGGGGAGGAATTTTGAAAAAAGAATTAACATCTGGTGAGACAATGATTGTAGATAATTATCAACTAGTTGCCCTAAGTTCTACTGCAGATTATAGAGTTACAAAGCATGGTAGTCTAAAGACTACTTTGTTTGGAGGTGATGCACTAGTAATTGAAATCGTAGGTCCTGGAATAGTTTACATTCAAACAAAAAATATTATGGAATTTGTACGAGCGTTGTTACCATTTTTACCAAAAAGGAATTAGAATAAAACCTGTAATAATTATTGGATTGGCATCTGTTTATCTAGTTTCATCTACTGTATTTTAAATTCACAAAATAATTTCAAATTACAGGCATTACACTTGTTTATGCTGTTATGATGTTCAGGCTCACTCATTCCAAGTGATATGGTTGTAAATTTCTGTAATGAAACATGCAAGTAATGTAAAGAAAATGCATCTTGTAATTCTGAAAATACTTTGTATGGCTCTCTGGTCTTTCTATCGCATATTCGAATCTGCCATTTCTTTTGGGTGTGTGGCATTTCAAAGAAATCATCAGCATTTGGCTTTCTCTTTGAGGAAAAACTAGAATTAAGATATGCTAAAACCTGTAATAGTTGACTGGGATATGGTTGAGTTTTTGAATCATAAACTTGAGGACGTCCTGCAAATTTGTCATCTTGAACTACTAGGGTTTCATCAATTCTGAGAATTTTATCTATTCTACCAGATAGTGACACCAGTACATTTTCTGTTGGAAATTCAAATGGCATCATTAAGGTAGAATAGATGTTTTCTCGTGCAAACTCGATATTTTCCCCTTTGTCTTCCATTTGCTCAATTGATACCGGTTCTAGTTCTACATGCTCTTGTTCATATTTTTCCTCGGCATGATGTGCCTTTGTTCCCTGAATCAATGCTTGAGATGGCTTGGGCTTTACACCTTTGATGGATAGGGGAATTTTGTATTCACAATAACCTAGAGAATCTGCAAAATCAGTAACAGATGCAGTTAGTAATGTAATGTCCGATTCTTTGCTTATTTTGATCAATAATTTCTCCTTTGTTTAAGATGGTATTTTAACAGGATTACTCTAAATCAGTTGATGACAACTCGTGCTCAAGCATTAATTCCAATTACAATAGCCGCAATAATAATTGGAGTCATTGGAATGCTTACTCTTCCTAGTGATAGTAAATTAGAATCAGTTGAATTTCCAAGAGGTACCATAATGGTAGATGACATTCCGCTTGAAGTACAAATTGCCGATTCTGAACCACGACGTGTTCGTGGATTAATGTTCCAAGATCAATTACCTTATGATCAGGGGATGATCTTTGTGTTTTCCAAACCTGGATTGTATTCTCTATGGATGTTAAACATGCAATTCCCTTTAGATATGATTTGGTTTGATGCTGATGGAAACATTGTGCATATTGAAAAAGATGTTCCTCCATGTAAAACTGTAGTAGAAATTACCAGTTGTCAAAGTGTAGTTCCAGATAATGAGGCATCCTATGTTCTTGAAGTTACATCTGGATTTGTTGATCAAAATAATATCACAAAAGATTCAAAGCTGACAATAATATCAATTTGATATTGCAAAGCCTTATCTTTGAATAAAAAATTTGTTAATCATGAACAAGTTGATAGCCATTCCAGTTATTATTGGAATTATACTTGCAGTTTTAGCATCTTTATTTCTAGCAAATGAAACTCCTACTATATCTAAATCAATTTATGAATCAGGATTTACATATTATGACATTGAAAAAATTCAAGATACTTTGGAAGAGCAAAATATTTCCGTGTCTGCCCCTACTCCAATAACTGATCATACCATTAGTCAATACTGTGCATATTTTGATAATGGACTTCCACAAACTGTAGAATATTGCACGACAACTGCCGTATTGGATTTTGAAGGTACTCCACTTGGAAATATCAACATTGGGGGTGATACGCAATCCCCTGTAATGGCAGTAGCTAATCTTGAAACTAGTACTTTGGAATCAAACCAGGATGAAGTGATTGCAATATTTGAGACTATGATTGAAACCCTTGTTTGTAACTGCTGGGATGAAGAAAAATCAAAAGATTATGAATCCATTTCTGCCTGGATATCTGCTGCTCAGACATTTTACTCTGATTCTGATGGACGTAATATAAAATCGAAAATTGACAATTTGGGTGATTCTGAAATATTTTTAGAAATTACCTCAAAAGAGAATTCAGTTTTACAGACATTGATTATTTTAAAATAGTTTAATTATATAATAGAAAATTCTTTGATTGACATTACAATGATTGATCAATTATGGTTAATTCCGTTAGGATTTGCTGCTGGATTATTGGGTTCAATGATTGGTCTTGGGGGTGGAATAATTGTTGTCCCTGTTTTGACATTTTTAGGATTCTCTCCAACTGTTGCTGCAAGTAACAGTCTATTTGCTGCGTTAAGCAATGCAATTGCATCTACGATTTCTTATTCAAAACAAAAACGAATAGAATATCCTTTGGGTATCAAACTTGGTTTACTCTCAATTCCTGGAACTGTTTTAGGTGCATTGATATCGACTGATGTTGCCCCTGATGTTTTTAAAATTTTGTTTGGATTTGTGTTGATTGCATCTGCTGCATACATATTTTTGAGAAAAAAAATTGAGACAAGAGAGAAAACAATTTCAAAACAGATGATGATTTTTGCCATCGGTGCAAGCTTTTTTGCAGGAATAATCTCTTCGTTTTTTGGTATTGGTGGTGGAATCATCTTTGTACCTTTGATGGTGGCAGGAATGGGAATGGCGATGAAAAAAGCTGCTCCTACATCACAAATGATTCTCTTGTTTGCATCTCTGTCTGGTGTAATAGTGCATAGTCTATTGGGACATCCTGATTTCCTTCAAGCTGGTTTGTTGGCAATTGGTTCTTTCATTGGTGGATTAGTTGGTGCAAGATTATCAATTGATATCAAAGAACGTTATTTACAAATTCTAGTTTCTGTAGTTCTTGTAATTGCCGCTGTAAAACTATTCTTTGACTCTTTATCTGGAAATGTCTTGGGATTTTAGCCTCGATATTTTTCTTGTATTTTTATACTAATTTTATAATAGATATTGTTCGCTAGGTCTTTTGATCTAGTGGTGGAGGAGACCTGTCGGCTCCTCTGTATTTTATCTAATGAAATAGCCTCACTACATATCAAAATCGTAAAAATAGATGAGACGTCTTTTACTTATCAGATTTTTTTTAAATTATAATACACGATAATGATTTAATCGTTAAACATTACAAGTGCGGCATAAATTATTTTTTCTTGAAATACAGTAGTAAGTTTGATGTCTATAATTCTTCTTTGCTCAACTATCTCGTTGATTAATTTATCCAGTTGTGATAATTCTTCCGTTTAGATTGTTTCTACTTGCATAGTATTTTTTCTGGGTTCAAATTATTAAGACAAATACTAGTTGACTTAATTCAGAATAAAATAATTTTGAGTATTGATAATTTTCTCTATTTTTAGATTGTTGATATTGTAATGTCGTCAAATAGTTCTTCTGCTCTTTTAATTATTCTTTTGTCATCTGCATTAGGTTCTGCTGTAACTAACACTATATTTTCTCCAATTGGAATTGTAATGATCAAATGATTTGTTCTTCTTGATGCAATATAATCAATTGGTCCTAAAATATCATCTAATTCTTGTCTCATTTTGAAATCTAACATTAACTGCATGTATGTCATTGCAATTTTGTTTTCTGCAAGTAATGGTGTAATTCCTTTTTTAAATCCACCTGCAACTAAGTGTCCTAGTACATTGATTACTCCTACATGTCTAATTTGTTCTTCTTCAGAAAGTCCAGTACATGCTGCATCTAGCTTTTCTATGTCTTTTACTGATAAAATTACCATTACTATCACTTGTATGCTTTGAATATCTCTTTATCCTATTTAATTGCCTTCTTCTTTTTGAAAATGCTTTCGATGAGATTGCTTTTAATTTATTCAAACATTTAGATCCAATCCTCATCGAATCCTAGCGATAACTTTCTCACATCTTCCCAAGAACAACTGGATTAAGAAAAAACCCCTCAGACATGACCCCGATATAAATACGGGCATCAATCTATGGAAATATTATGAAAGTTTCATTAATCTATAACGAATCAACAATCGATCCCCAAGATGTTATCAACGTTTTTGGAATGACTACAAAGGAGCATTATAGTAAAAAAGCAGTTGAAAAAGTTGCACGTTCCTTAGAGAAGGGTGGCCATACTGTTAAAGTCATTGAAGGCGATATTCACTTGGCAGATGAGCTTCGTGAATTTATGCCAAAGGTAGTTTCAGGCGATTCTCCTGGAATGGTGTTTAACATGGCATATGGAATTCAAGGTCAGAATAGATACACGCATGTTCCAGCCATGATGGAGATGCTTGGAATTCCATACATTGGTTCTGGTCCTGCAGGTCATGCTATTGTACAAGATAAAGTGATGACAAAAATTGTTCTACAAAAAAATAAAATTCCTACTCCTGGTTTTTGGGTATTCAAAACAGCTCAAGACAACTATGATGATCTTGTATTTCCTGTAATAGTAAAACCAAAACTTGAATCAACTTCAATGGGTATGGAGGTGGTTGACAATTGGGATGATCTTAGAGCTGCAGTTCAAGTTCAAATTGAAAAATTTCAACAAGATATTTTGGTAGAACAGTTCATTTCAGGAAGAGAATTCGCAGTTGGATTAATTGGAAACAGTCCTAACATCGAAGTATTACCCATAGTTGAAATCAATCTCGATAATCCTGATCAAATACAAACTAACGATGATAAGAAGAAAGCAGGAGGAGTCGGTAAAACATGTCCTGCAAAATTATCTAAAGAAAAAACAGAAGAGATGAAAAAGATGTGTATTGATGCGTTCACTTCGTTGGGATTAAATGATTACAGTCGAGTTGATTTTAGAATGGACAAGGATGAAAATTTATACATTCTTGAATTAAATTCTATGGCAAGTTTGGGTACTGGAGGTTCCCTATATTATGCAGCACAAACTGCTGGACATACCTATGAATCTCTGATAAACAAAATTTTGGATGTTGCAGTAATGCGATATTTTGGTTCCACACAATCTGTGGATTTAGAACCTGACCTTACACAACCATTAAGGGTGGTTGCACGAACCTATCTGAGAGGACATTTACAAAGCCAAAAAGAAACACTTCGAGATTTAGTAAACATGAATACTCACGTGTACAATATTGATAATGTAAACAAACTTGGCTCAATTATATCTCGAAGAATGAAACATTTGGGATTCACTGATCGTTTGTATAGACAAACCGACATTGGCGATTTTCATTATTTTAAAAATCACAATGATTTGGAAAATGATGTTTTAATTATATCTCATTTGGATACTCATTACGGTCCAAATGATCTAATCTCATACGCAGAAGATGACGATAAGATTTATGGTTCAGGCATTGCTGAAAGTAAGGGTGGACTAACAGTAATGTTAGGTGCACTTCATGCTTTACGTTTTGCAAAACGTCTAAAGAAAATAAAATGTGGTATTTTGCTTACTACTGATGATAGTCTGGGAGGTCGTTTTAGTAAAACAATTGTTCATCAGTATTCTAAAAAATCAAAATACATTTTGGGGTTAAAATCTGCAAGCAAAGATGGTGGAATAATTACCACTTGTTATGGTAGAAATGATTATCAAATTAGATTTACCACTCCTAGTTCTCAATCTTCTGACATTCATGGAATAATACCTATTCTTGGAAAAAAGATTGCTGCAATTGAAAAACTTTCTAAAGATGAAAAAAATTACAAATTAAGAACTATATCTATTGTTGCGCAAGGAACTCATGGACATACTCCAAACTATGCAACCTTATCTCTAGTATGCAGTTTTAAAAATCCAACTTTAGGAAAAACATTGGATAGTAAGATTAGGGCAATTATGAAAAAGAAAGAAACAGGAGAGAAAAATCTTGATGTTGCAATTAATCAAATACAAACTCGACCTCCAGTTATTGAAGAAGAATCAGATAGAAAATTCTATGAGATGGTAGAAGATTTGGCAAAAAAACACGAAATTAAAATTAAACGCCATGAACAACTCATGTCTTCTGATATTAGCAATGTTCCTTCAAGACTTCCAGCTTTGGATGGATTTGGTCCAATTGGTCACAATTATCGCTCTACTAGGGAATACATTTTGCATGATAGTTTAGTCGAACGTTCTGCATTATTGACATCTATAATATATCGTTGTAGTGATTAGACATTGGATATTGAAAAAATAGAAAATTCATTTAAACCGACATCTGATAAAAAATGCTCTACTGCAAAAAATGGGATGGTTTCATCTGCATTTCCTGATGCTACTAAAGCGGGCGTTAAAATGCTCAAAAAAGGTGGTAATGCTGTAGATGCAGCATGTGCTACTGCCATGGCTATTGGAGTATGTGAGCCACAAGCTTCTGGATTGGGTGGACAATCTATGGCAATTATTCACATTGATGGGAAAACTTTGGCAGTTGATGGTTCTAGTAGGGCTCCCTCATTAGCACATATTTCCTTTTTTGAAAAAAAATCTCTCAGCCGTCTTGGATACAAAGCAAGTACAGTTCCAAGTACGGTGGCAACTTTAGGATATCTAAATGAACGATATGGTAGATTAGATTGGTCAACAATTGTAAAACCATCCATTCGCATTGCAAAGCGAGGATACAGGATTACAAAACTACAACATGACTTGCAAGAAAAACATCTTGAAAATTTTTTCAAAGTTAAATCAAAATCTGGCGCAAAATATTTTTTAAAAGATGGTGAAGTACCTTATGAAGCAGGAGATCTTTTTGTTCAGGATGATTTAGCTAATACTCTTGATCTACTAGCATCATATGGATATCGTTCATTTTATCATGGATTAATTGCAACCTTGATTGATAAAGATATGAAACTTAACAATGGCTTTTTGAGAAAAGAAGATCTTGCATTTATTCCACTTCCTATAGAGCGAAAAGTAATTAGTAGAAGATATCGTGGAATTCGGGTATATACAGTACCTCCACCTGCAGCGGGTCCTACAATGTTACTAGTATTGATGATGCTTAGTAATCTTCCATCCAAATTTCTCACTAGAACTCCTAAATCTTATCATTTTGTTTCTGAAATTCATCGTAAAGCATTATTGTACAGAGAACAACGACGATTTAATCCAAGAACATATCATCAGATAAATGAAAAAACTCATCTTAGTAGAAATTTTGCAAAAACACTTTCAAAATCTATTCGTGATACTGTTGATCCAGAACTTCCATTAAAAGAATCGATGGATACTGAAGATACTACCCATCTTTCTGTAATGGATAAAGAAGGAAATGCTGTAGGTATCACACAATCAATTGAACTAGTTTATGGTTCAAAAGCTGCAGCTGACGGATTAGGATTTTTGTATAACAACTACATGTCTGCATTTGAGTTTGAGAATTCAAATCATCCTTACTATTTACGACCAAATGCCATCCCTTGGACATCTGTATGCCCATCAATAATATTTTACAATCATGAACCCTGGATAGTGATGGGCACTCCTGGCAGTGCACGAATATTTTCAACACTAAGTCATTTTATTTCTAGAATCATTGACCATGGTAATTCAATTGACAAGGCTATGGAAAAACCTCGAATTCATTGTGCCGTAGATGGAAAAATTAGTTTAGAAGCCGATGATTCTGTTATTGAAATTATTAAACATCTGAAAAAAATGGGTTACAAAATCAATATCAAAGAAAGATATTCTTTCTTTTTGGGTGCAATACATGCAGTGCTGAAATGTCAAACTGGTGAAGGATTTCAGGGTGTGGCAGAAATTCGTCGTGATGGGACCGCAGAAGGACTATGAATAAACTTCCAATACTGTTATCAATACCACACGGTGGTACAAGAAAACCTGTAGAACTTGAAGGACACTTGTCAATTACTAACAAGGACTTGTTTGATGACTCTGATCCTTTCGTAATGGAACTTTATGATGTGGGGGATAAAGTGGAGCGTGTCATTAAAACAGATATTGCAAGAGCATTTGTTGATCTCAATCGTTCTTTACAAGATATGCCTCCAACTAATCCTGATGGATTGATTAAAAGTAAAACATGTTATGACAAACCAATATACACAAATGGAAAAGAACCTGATGATTCTCTCAAAACAATGCTTATTGAATTGTATTACAATCCATACCATCAAGCAATTCAAAAAAGTATTGAAGAACTAGATTTACAATTATGTTTGGATTGCCATTCAATGGCTTCATCGGCACCGCATTTTTCTCCTGACAAAACCAAATCAAAAAGACCTCTTTTTTGCATATCAAACAATGATGGACAAGCATCCTCACAGGATGTGCTGGAACTTTTAGCTGATTCTATATCTGAGGCATATTCTATTGACCGAAAAGAAATCTTTCTCAATGATCCGTTTCACGGTGGTCACATCACTAGAACATATGGGAATAAACCAATTCCGTGGATTCAGATTGAGATGAATAGAGATTTGTATCTAAAATCGCCTTGGTTTAATGAGAATGCTCTTTCAGTGGATACTGCTCATCTTCAAAAATTAAACAAACAATTTGAAAATTCCATTGAATTACTATTTTCAAAAATTTAAAATTTTTATATTTAAAAACGAATTATGCCCAAAAAAGATGAAATTACATAAAACTACTGATAATTCATTAAATCGTAAAGAAGATATCTGAAATGATAAAAATGAAGATGTTAAAATAGGTGATTTAGGTAATTTATCAGGAGATATTTTACATGGTTAAAAAAAATAAAAAATCTGAAAATTTTAAAAAAACAATTTATAAAAAACAAGAGGAAATT
>JACNFR010000051.1 GCA_014384555.1 Candidatus Nitrosopumilus sp.
TTTTTCTCATTGGCATGATAATTTACGATATTTAGTGCTAGTTAATTGTTATCATAGGTCAATAAAACAACAAATTGTCATTAACTCTTGTAATATCAGATAACTGAAGATCAATAGTCATGCATAGATAAAAATTCATCAAATTCTTTTTGATGCATAAATTAGTTGTAATTGATGCCTATTTTTGGTGTTACGCGGTTTTGTTCTCAGTGTAAAATTGCAACAAGGGCAATGTTTTCCGTCCCAAGTCACAAAAATCTCACACACTGAACATCTTTTTTGTCCGGCATGATACCGATTAGCACCATAAGGCTTGATTGCTTTGTGTTGATTACAGATTCCTTTACAAGTCACAATACAATGAAAAAAAATACCATGTATGAACCACCCGTATTTTGAATTAAATAGTTAGGGTTTGCGAGCTTATTTTTTTAGCGATCTCGATCAGATATCAAAGATTAGAACACTTTATGACTATCTCAAATAGAGAAAAAGAAAATGAAAACTAGATTTTGGGTTTTATTTGTAATTCTAATGACAATTATTGTATCATTTACAGCAAATTTTTTTATGAATTTGTACCATTATGGAAATTATCTCAAGATAGAAGATGGCTATGTGCTCCACTGTATTGTTGATAATCAAACACAATTTTGTGATAACACATCAATTAGGATGATGGAACTATTAGACCTCATATAGTTTGGAGAAATAGGAAATGAAAACTAGATACAAAATAACAATAATTGTTATAATTGTAATCTTTTCAATTCTATTTGTTCCTCCAAATGTTGCTGCATTTTCTTGCAATACTCTAAAGAACAAAGATCTTCATTGTCATGTTGTTGGAATGACTTTTTTTGGGATTCCTTTTCAAACTAGCATCTATCATTGGTTTGAATGGGAAGATCCTATCGGCTGTGGTGGTATTTTAGCTCATCCCGGGAAAGGATATCCTTGTATTGGCATTGAAGACTATTGGGGATTTCCTCCAAAAATATCTCCATTTTCAGAAAAGGAACGTTTTGTATTTGATGTAATAGTAACAGAACAGGATTTGTAAAATGAAAACTAGGGTTCAGACTCTCAATAGTCCGCTAAACACAGTTCAAACCTGTCAGGATTTGTACATTCAATAGAATGTTTTATGAGTATAGTCACCTGAAAAAAAGAAAATGAAGACTAGACTATTGATAATTATTGGAATCATTGCACTTGTTTTAGTTTCTACATTTTCGTACTTACAATGGGGAACCAACCCTTCTCAATTACATTGCATGTTTAACCCTTGCAGTATAGAATTGGGTGGCAGACCAAATCTTGAAGATTATCCTTTTGGTCTTACTGGTCCTGCTATGAACCAAGAAACATGTAATAATTTTGTAATATCACAATGGCAGCCTACCGTTGAATACAGGGAAATGGTTCAACAGTTTTTAGAAATTTGTATTCAAAGAGGATTTATGACATATGACCTAGTAGAAAGGGGAAAGATTGCAGACAATTTCACTTTTGGTCCCATTCAAACAGCTACAATATCTGCTGGAGGGGATATTGAAAAAACAATCAAAATTTTAGAAGAGATGTATGGAAAGGAAACAATTGAAAATTTAGAAGAGACATATGAAGCAAATCACATCAAGTCTATTATTCATGTGGATGTAGATAAAGAGGAGTATCACACAGATGATGTCATAATAATATCTGGATATGTAGAGGGTATAGTGTCCAATACCGAACTAAACATTATAGTACGTAATCCTTTGATGAATATGGTATCAGTTTCACAAGTAACAATATCTGAAGATGGAATGTTTACAGAATCTTTGTCAATTGGTGGCCCCTTGTGGGAACAAAATGGAATATATTCTGTTTCTGTTCAATATGGCAAAGCAACAGACCATACAGACTTTTTATATCTGTCTGATTTGGAATCTGATGATTTGTTGTAGGAGTTAGAAAATGAAAACCAGAGTTCAAACCCTCAACAGTCCACTCGACCAAATCTGGGAGGACGATTTATCAGATCATATTACATCAAATACTTTAGAAATTATTATACAAAGCCCAAAGATCAGTAGATTATTGGAAGCCGGATTGATTGCCTAGTCCTTGGAGTAGGACATCTTGGTCATAGACAATCACATCATTAGTAAATCTACCATCTCAGACTAAATGAAATGCCAGCTTCCACGTTGACTTGATCTTTTAATCTAATAAAACTATGGCCTAATTTCATCAATGAAAATATAATCTGAAATGGGTTTGTTTTTTTCAGTAATTTGTTTTTAGATTCATTAAACAAAATTAGATGTAAATTTTTTAAAAAATAAGAAAAAAAGGTGCTAAAGCACTTTTTCTAAGGAATTGCTCTGCTGTACAATTTGCCTTCTAAGGCCATCTTGTACATCTCAGCAACGTATGGGTTCTCTCCAGGAGTTTCTGCACCAAGTTCTACGAGTCGAGCATATACTCTGACTACGTATGCGAGTGCACCAATGAAAGCCACTACGACTCCCATGTTAAACATCCAATGGTTTGGAACTGCAAAGATTTCTTCTACAAACCAGAAATGCCACATCTCATTGACACCAATTGTAAACATGGTTGCAAGGTAACCAAGAATGGTCATCTTCAATCCAGTGTTCATTGAATTATTTGGGCCTCTAAGAACCGGGATTTTTCTATCATAGATTGCTGCTGCTCCCCATCCAAGTGGTAATGTGATGAAGTGGGAGTATAGCCACCAGTGAGCTGGTGTGAAAGCACTATCTCTGATAGAGGTTTGATGCAAAGAACCATCAACGAAGTTATCAACTTCGACTGATGCTGCAGTAGAACCCATAGCAATAACGATGAGCCAGACTTTCTTTAGTCTCTGGATCTCAACTTCTTTTGGGATTAATGCGGGCATCTGTGCCATGTTAGTTATCATGTGAATTGGGGATATAAAGTAAGAGTTTCAGATGTAATGTATTTTATACAAAATATTATAATAATTTAGAAATAATATCAATATATTACATGTTATTACATTCAAAATAATTTAAATTGGATTGTTTTTTTATTGATTTCAACGTTATACATCAATGATTAACATAGCATATAGTGTCGATCCTCGCTGTTAAGGTAAAACATATAACGACGTGTTTTAATTCCAAAACTTAGGGATAACTATGGTCGAAAAAAGAATTTTCGTATTTGGACTAGCTGTAGTACTTGCACTAGGAACTTTAGGTTTCAACTGGGTTGAATCCGTACTTCCAACTGCAGATGCACACGGTGTCCAAGCACAACTCCAAAGTCGTTTTGTCAGAATTGAAGACGAAGCCTTTAACAGACAATCCCTACAAACTGGCGAAACCTTGACACTTCAAGGAACATTAGTCAGTCTAGTAGAGAGAGACCTAAGAGGATGGATATCCATTTTCTCAGAGTCAACCAACGCAGGTAACAGATGGGAAATGTTGGCAAGAGACCCACCAGGAAACGTCTTTGACATTCCAGGTAACTCTGTAGTCGATTACTCATTGTCTGCAAAAGCACTTGAAGCAGGTGTATACCACGTACACACCCAACTCAACGTAGCACAAGTTGGTCCAGGACTCGGTCCAGGTCAAACAGTAGTTGTTGAAGGTGAACCAATTATCAAACCAATCCCATATACTAACATCGCATATCAATCAATTATTATCGGTGTAGGATATGTCATTACGTTTGCAACACGACCTTGGCAAGTAATCTAAACAACCCAACTTTTCCTTTTCATTTATTAGATACTCCTTACGTTTAGCGTAAATCAATTAACTAAGTTTTATCTTCTAGAAAATAGTAAGGAAAATGTGCTAAGTTTCAAGATTACAAAATTAGATATTTTTCAAAGTTATTTTTTTGGAGAAACAGAATTTCGTTCTGATAAATACAAAGTAAACATACAAAATCAAAGAAGAGGAAAGGTTCTAAAATTACCTTTTGAGATAAAACCCAAAAGTGAAAAAATTGTTGTCAGAGTTTCAGGGAAAGAGGATTTGTTTATTGAAGATTATCTTCCATACAAAGGAGAATCAGAATGGCTTGAAATTGACTCTGATGAAATAACATATTTTCTTGCAGATCATCAAGACAAATGTGATACAATTGAAATCATGTATGAGTAAAAGAAAGGACTTTAAGGAATCTGGTCAAAGTCACCACAATGAAATATCCTGGAATGGGAGATCCATACAAAAGAAGTAAGACAATAAAATTTCTCATATTAAGTGCCATCATAGGCGGTATCGCAGTATTACTCACTAGTTTCATAGTAAACCCCATGATAGGAGAACAAGCACATAATGCTTGTATTGACGACATTGATACAAATTGGAAAGTATCATTTACATTTGAAATGATAATGGATGGTCAAAAAGCCGAAGTTCAGCCAAATATTGGAATTACAGAAGATTGTCAAAGAGCTATTTACACGCTATCTAACGATGGTACAGTATATGCTGAATGGACAGAAGACCCCAATTTCGAAATAGGGCACTTTCTATACATTTCCAAATTCAAAATTAGAGATGTAGAAGAATCAAAAACGGAAATTTATGTAAATGATAGATTATCAGAGCAGGGTCTAAAAACCCCAATACAGGACAAATTCCACTACAAAGCAGTATTCACTTCAAAAGATTATGACACATCCAAAGACAAAGATTTCCTTCCAGAACTAGAAAACTAGCATCTGAAGATTTTGTTGAATAATTAGAAAAATTTGTAATGGTAGACTTTGTTAAAAATTTGAATTTTTTAAAACGTCATAGTTTTCACTAAGTGATATTAAAAATAATGAAAAGATGAAAGTTTGGTAAATTTACCAGTATTTGCCGTTGTCTGGAATAAGACCGATACCTTCTCTTTCAAAGTGTCTGTCTAATTCATCAACCCATCTCTCACGGTTGTCTTTGTAAGCCCAGCCGTGTACACGCAACCAGAATGAGATAATTCCAAGAAGGAATATTGTGAACATAATGGTTCCGAAGATGTAAATCATTACATCGTAGAATAATGGGTCGTAGTTTGGTCCTAGTTGTCCTGTAATTGTAGACAGGATGCTAAGAAAAGTACCTACGATAGGAATCATAATAATTTGGCTCTATTTGTGCGATATATACATTTCTTTTATTATCAGAAAGTACGAGATCAGTATTCATTGAGAATAGAAAGTGAACATAGTTTACACTAGGAATAGATAATAAAATAAGAGAAAATTGAGGTTTGTTTATCCTCTTCCCATTGCTGCGTATTTGCCAGATCTTCCTCTAATGAAGAAAGCTCCTGCAATACCACCGAATACTGCACCTGCAATAACTGCTGCACCAACTACACCACCTGCATCAAGATATGGAGTTCCTGAACCAGAGGATGGATTTGCTTCAGCTGCTGCGATTCTTCTTGTTTGAATCTCAAGTGCTTCCTCTAATGTGTATGATCCGGTTTGTCCTTCAGAACCGACATTACCCATGTATTGTGCAAATGCTACTGCACTTTCTGCGTAAAGTCCGACAGTGAAGACAGCGATTAAGGATGCTGCTAATACTATTTTTGTATTCATACCGTTTACCTGCTCGTTTTGGCGGATGAGACTTATTTAACTTTTATTCTGAACCCCAAATTTCGATTCAATGTACGAGATCAGTATAAGTAACGTTTAATTCTGCACTATAATGAGCCAAATCATGGGACGAATGCATACACACAGACATGGTAAATCACACTCTATTAGACCAGCTACACCTCGTGCACCTTCATGGATCACACAAAGTCCTGCAGAAATTGAAGGATTAATTATAAAATATACCAAAGATGGATTAACACCTAGTCAAATAGGAATTAAATTAAGAGATCAACATTCCATTCCTTTAGTCAAAGCAATTACCAATAAAAAAATGGGTCAGATTTTGGAAGAAAACGATTTGAAAGCTGAAATGCCTGAAGACCTTGAAAACATTGTTAGAAAAGCAGTGAATCTTCAAAAACACCTCAAATCAAACAAGGGAGACAATAGAAATGTTAGATCTTTGGAATTAATTGAAGCCAAAGTTCACAGACTATCAGTCTACTACAAAAGAATTGAAAGAATCCCTAAAACATGGAAGTATAAATCCGTGGTTGCTCAACTAGAGTAATGACAAAATCGCTTGATGAATCACTTTCATTTTTCAAGGATAAAATTTTAGATTGTATAAAATCAAAAAAATCAATTTCTGTTACAACCCATATCGACTGTGACGGATTAACGTCTGGCAGTATTATTACAAAAGCCCTAATCAGAGCAGGTGCCAACTGTACAGTTAGAACATCAAAAGAATTTAGCAAAAATATTTTAGAATCTTTCAAAACAGATTCCAGAGATTTTCACGTAGTAACTGACCTAGGAGGAGGTTTTGCAAATGAATTAGATAAAACATTAGGAGATAATTGGATTGTTTTAGATCATCATCAGATTCCAGATAATGAACTGGATAATCAAAATGTCATCAATTCATGGAAATATGGAATTGATGGAGGAGTCGACATATGTGCAGGAGGAATGGCATATCTGGCCTCAACTGCCCTAGATGAAAGGAATTCAGATTTATCTGCAATTGCAATTGTTTCAGCTTTGGGAGACAGGCAAGATCAAGGAGAGAGAAAATCATTTACAGGTAAAAATTTTGAGATTGCAAATATTGCCAAAGAGCAAGGTTTAGTCGATATTGATTTAGATTTATTGTTGGTCGGTAGAGAAACAAGACCACTTGCAGATGCTTTGGCATTTACATCCCAGCCATTTATCGAAGGATTGACATGGAATAGAGATGCATGTTTTTCAATCCTCAATTCATCAGGGGTTAATCTTAAAGAAGAAGGAAGATGGAGAGTGCCTGCAGAACTTAATGAAGAAGAAAAAAGGCAAGTAATTGAAGCAATAACAGAATTTGCCTCTGGAAAAAATGCTACTGAAATAATGTCACAATTGATAGGATATACCTATACATTTCCAAGAGAAGATAACAGGAGTTTCTTACGGGATGGAAGAGAGTTTTCAACCATGCTAAATTCATGTGGAAGAATTAATCGTTCAGGTGTTGGAATGGCAGTTTGTATGGGAGATAGAAATAAAATTCTAAGAGAAGCTGAAACTATTCTAACAGATTATAGAAAAATGATTAGAGAATACATGAATATTTTATCCAATGAAAGATGGAGAATCTCAGAAAGTGAGACATGTGTAATGGTAAATGGCGAAGACATAGTTCCAGAAACAATGACGGGGACTATTTCATCATTGATAGCAGGTTCACCTAAAAATTCAGGGAAAATTGTAATTTTGAGAACCAAAGCAGAAGAAAATACGATCAAGTTCTCCTCAAGAAAATCATTTGGATGTAAATCAAATATCAATCTTAGTGAAATAATGAGAACCGGAGCAGAGAGATTTGATGGTATTGGTGGCGGACATAATGCAGCTGCAGGTGCAAAAATAACTAAAGACAAATTGGATGAGTTTCTTAACTATTTAGAAGTAAATGTCGTTAACGTGCCAAGTTCAAGTAGTTCTCAATAACATATCAAAAGAAAAAGCCGAAACGGTGAAAAGAGCCTTAGAGCCAGACAATGTAAATTTTCCAGAAGGATTGAGTCTACATATTGAAAATATTGATAACAGTCTAATTTTTAATTTTGAAAGTAAAAAGAATATGAAGCAGTTAACAGGGACAGTTGATGAAGTGATGGAACATATCCAGGTTGCTCTAAAGGTGATTGAATAATGTTAGACCCAAAACTAGTCAAAGAAAAACCTCAGATTATTCGAGATATGCTAAAAGCCAGAGCAGTAGATTTTGATTTAGATACATTAATTGAGTCAGATCAAAAAAGACGTGAATTCATTATCAAAACGGATGAATTACGAAAAAAGAAAAACCAAGTAGCATTAGATATTGCTCAGAAAAAGAAAACAGGGGAAGATACTACATCAATTTTATCAGAAATGAAAAATGTTTCATCTGAACTTGCAAAATTAGAATCAGAGCAAGAGAGTATTGAGAATACATATTCAAAATTAGCACTAACCATTCCAAACCTTGTTCATAATTCGGTTCCTGTTGGAGCAGATGAAAGTGCAAATCAAGAAGTTAGAAAGTGGGGAGATATTCCAAATTTTGATTTTAAAATAAATGACCATATTGATATTTCAGAAAATTTAGATTTAGTTGACCTTGAAAGAGCTGCAAAGGTTGCAGGTGCCAGATTCTATTATTTAAAAAATGACCTTGTAAGACTAAATCAATCATTAATTCACTATGGATTAGATTTTCTAGCAAAAAAAGAGTATTCCCTTATTCAGCCTCCATATATGATCAATCGAGAATCCATGGAAGGTGCAGTGATTGCAGATGATTTTGAAGAAGTAATCTACAAAGTTGAAGATGAGGATCTATACATGATTGGTACGTCTGAACATGCCATGGCAGCTATGAGAGCAAAAGAAATTCTAGAAGGAAAAGATTTGCCTTTAAGATATGCAGGAATCAGTCCATGTTTTAGAAAAGAAGCAGGTGCACATGGAAGAGATCAAAAAGGAATTTTCAGAGTACATCAATTTGACAAAATTGAACAATTTGTATTTTCAAGACCTGAAGATTCTTGGAAAGAACATGAAAGAATGTTATCAGTCGCTGAAGAATTTTATCAAAACTTGGAAGTTCCACACAGAGTTATGTTGTTATCAACTGGAGACATGGGAAAAGTTTCAGCAAAGACATATGATATTGAGGCATGGATGGCAGGACAAAATGCCTATAGAGAAATCGTTTCATGTTCAAACTGCCTAGACTATCAAGCAAGAAGATTAAAAATTAGATTTAGAGATAAAACAAATGAAGATACCCAGTATGTTCATACACTAAACAGCACTCTAATTGCAACAACCAGAGTTTTGGTATCAATTATGGAGAATTTTCAAACTAAAGATGGACACATTAGAATTCCTAGTGTTTTGCAGAGCTATATGGGAAATCAGAAAGAGATCTAGTGATATACCCTTATATTTTGGGTTCAAAGTTCGTTAATAATTGGCACGTAGAAAAGGTCGAGTAAAGGACAAGTGGCGAGAAAAACGCTGGATCACGGTATATGCACCTGATTCATTCAACAATGTTCCAATAGCATATGTTCCAATTACAGATGATGAAAATGCAGTAGGTAGAGTTTTAGAAGTTACACTATATGATATTCTAAAAGGAGATCCATCACAACATCAATACAAAATCTATTTCCAGATTAACAAAATTGAAGGTGATAAGGCATTGACAATTTTCAAGAGATATGAATATTCAAAAGAATTTTTGCGTAGTTTGGTAAGAAGAGGTTCATCAAAAATCAATTTCAGCATAGATATTAAAACAAAAGATGGTTACATTTTTAGAATTAAATTACTTGCTCTAACACACAGACAACTAAATACATCAAGACAACATGCTCTTAGATTAATTGCTCAAGATGTAATTAGAAAAACAATTCCAGAAATGACAATTGACCAATTTGTTCAAGCAACATGTTACAGTAAAATTAATTCAGACATCATGGCAGCATTCAAGAAAGTGATCAGAGTGAGACATGTAGGTCTAGAGAAAGTGAAACTCATTAGAACTGCAGACAAAGAAACAAAATTGTTAGTAGCAGAATAGTCAAGAGTCATTCTTCATAATCATGATACATAAGATTGAAATTACAATTGATGTAATTGTTCATGCAACAGAGGACATATCAAAAATTTTTCAATCTTTTGAAGATGTTTTAGGTATTAAAGAAGAGGATTTTACAATTGAAGAAACAGAAGGACATTATGAAAATCCAATAATTTTGTTAAACGCAAAAATTGTAAAAAACCAGGCTCAAAATTTTATGAATAAATTGCTTAAACTATTACCAGTTGACCAAATAAATGAATTAATTGAAGAAATTGAAGAAAGAACAGTAGATTCCAGATTCCATCTGAGATTAGATAAACAAGAACTAATCAAAGAAAATCTAGTAGTTAGAGAAAAAGACACTATTAAAATAAAAATACATACACCAATTTACAACAAAAAAGACACAGTCAAAACATTTACAGAAATTTTTCAAATTGTCAACTAGATTAAATAGGAATAAAAGAACTATACAATTTGGGAATGAGGAAATATTAGCCGCTCCAGTCTGAGCGAAAGCTTTGAAGACGCCGCGACGAACCGACCCCTTTTATCGATCAATAATTTGGACACATTGATTTTGTAGACAATTTCATGGTATTATTTTAAATACGGATACACAAACCCCAATATCGTGGCAGATTATGATGTTATAATTGCAGGAGGAGGTCTTGCTGGTACAATCACAGCACAGTCTATTTCTCACTATTCAAATCAAAATTTGAAAATATTAGTTGTCGATAGAAATACAGAATTTTTGCCAGGTCGAAAATCACTAGCAGGATGGGTATGTGGAGATGCATGCTCCAAAGAAGCAGTTGATTTTATGACAGAGAGAATCAAAGTCGAATGGACTAGACCCGAAATTGAACATGATGTAAAAGGAGTTATGGCATTCTCGCCAGATAAAGAAACTTCAATTCCTTTTGATGGTGATGGATTTATGTTAAATCGTCAAAAATTACCAGAAATTCAAAATGAAAGATGTAAAAAAATGGGTATTGAATTTGAATATGAAATTAATCTAACAGGTCTAATTTATGAAGGTCAGCAAGCAGTTGGAATTCAAGGTGTAGATAACAAAACAAAACAACCATTCAAAAAAACATCAAAAATTGTAATTGATGCAACAGGAGTTACATCTATGCTTAGAAATGGTCTTCAAAACTCTACCAAAGTAGAAAAAAGAATCGATAGACGAGATTTAGAATCAACTGGAAGATATATCATGCATTTTGAAAAAGGACAAAATGATCTTACTGAATTTGATCCAGACTATTGTATTATTCATTTAGATCAAGATATTGCACCAGGTGGATACGGATGGGTATTTCCAAAAGGAGACACTAAAGTTAACATTGGTCTAGGGGTTGAAAAATCACTTTTAGATAGAAGAAACAAACGACTAGGTAAAAAAGATAATGTGGATTCACTAATGAAAGAATATCTTCATAGAAACACTGCAATAAAAAATCCAAAGTTATCAGAAGAACCACAAGACATTAACAATAATTCAGGAGTTTTTCAAGTTTCAGTTAGAAGACAAAATGATTGCATGGTATCAGGAGGATATATGATGGTTGGAGATTCAGCATGGATGCCAAAACCAATTGATGCTGGTGGTATAGGACCAGCTTTGATTGCAGGAACAATTCTTGGAAACAATGTAGCTCAAGCAATAGAAGCAAATGATGTTTCTGAAGCAGGATTATGGCAATACAATTTAGATTACATCAAAGAATATGGATACAAAACTGCAGGTCTTGAACTCTTTAGACGATTAATACAGCAAATGTCTAATGAGCAAATCAGTTATGGTATGAAACACTTTTTGGGCAAACTTGATGCTGAATCAATCAGTAAAGGTGAACATCCAGACTTTTCAGGATTAGGAAAAGTTGGCATGATAATCAGAGGTGCAATGAATAAAACAGTTGCAGATGGACTCAGATATACTTCTAAAGAAAACCAATGGCTGGTAGAACACTACAACAACTATCCAAAAGATCCATCAGGATTTGATGATTGGAATAAAACATTACATCAAAGACTAGAGGAAGCATTTACAAAAATAGAAGCATTCGATTCTAAGAACTAATATTAAATATTGTAGAAATCATTGAAAACATACTTTGGAAGAAGCTCAATATCTTGACTGGAATAATTCAATTAAAATTCTAAACAAAGCACACGAAGCAGGTCTATTCGTGCTCATAATAGGTCCAAAAGGAACCGGAAAAACATCTCTAGTTAGAGATTTTGCCAAAAATAAGAATGTAAATTTAGAATCCATTAATTTTAGTCTTAGAACTAGAGAAAGTCATTTGATTGGTACAAAGACGCTGACAGATGGAACAGTAAGCTTTGATGAAGGGATATTGATTAAATCAATGAGAAGTGGGGATATGCTTTATCTTGATGAGATAAATTCAGCAGAAGCAGATGTTTTGCTCAGATTAGATGAAGCACTAGATGATAGACGTCAAATTGCATTAAAAGAATCAACAGGAGAGGTTGTCAAAGCAAAAGAAAGTTGGTTTGTGGTTGCAACAATTAATCCGTTAACACATAGTGGAACAAAAGAATTACCACCGCAATTACTCAGCAGATTTCCAGTACGAATTAGACTAGAATATCCACCAGAGGATGTAGAGTTAGAAATTGTAAGAAAGTATGTTTCAGGAAATCATGAATCAGAAATAATTCAAGCAATTAAACTAGCAAATACATTAAGACAAGCAGCAGCAGTTGAAGAATTATTTTATTCACCTAGTTTAAGGGAAACCATTGCTTTTGGTAAATTATTAGATAAAGGAATGTCACCAAAAGAAGTTGCAGATATTGTTTTTGGAAATGTCTATACACAATGGGGAGACATAGAATATCAAAAAGTTAGTGACATCATAACTTCTATGTTTGGAAATTAAATGCAAGCAATTCAACTTCAAAACGATTCTTTGGTAGAAATAGCAACGTTTCTTGTTAGACGATGGTCTGAAAAAGACAATATCATAGTAGAAATTTCAGATAAAGTAGAAACCAAAACTAGACTCAAAGAAAATAAAGTAATCTTGACACCATTAGAAAAAAGGATAGGTAATGATTTTCAAAAATATCGACAATTCAGAACGTCATTATGGTATGAAGCCATGAGAATAAAATACTGTAAAAAAATTCTCAGTAATGATCACGCATTTGGATTTATTCTCAATACAATGGAAACTCAAAGAGTTGAGCAATTAGGAAGAAGAATTTGGAAAGGAATGGATGATGAAATCATTTTCAATTATACATACATGCTTGTTGCCAGGCCTCAATTACACACAGTTTATGGAAAAGCAAGGATGGTAGAAGCATTTTATCAATATTTTATGTTTGGTGCAATAAAAGGTGAAATGCAATCAAGTAATTTTGAGAAAATCAAAAAAGCAGCAACATTTGCAAAAGAAATTGTAAGTAAAGCAATTGATAAAAAACAAAATACAGACTGGGTTGAAAAAAATGTTACTGAAATAATAAAAATATTAGATATTGATTCTCTTTTAACAATTCCAGTATCTTTGCCATTTATGAAAGCTGGAATGGCATTATCTGAAGAAGAATTACTAAAAGTACTAAAAATAATTTCAAAAAATAAAGAAGGTGATTTAGGAACTATTGATCCAAAATCGGTAATTCGTGGAGATGATGTATATGATGAATACAAAGTATTACTAGATGAAAATAAAAAGACAGAGAATAAGGGATTAGCTACTGAAAAAATAGGAATTCAGATTCCATCAACAAAAAATATTGATGAAACAACAATCTACGACATGAGTTTGATCAATGGACTAAAGATGAAATTTAAGGAATGGAAATCAGGTTGGAAAGAACAACATTTAAGATCGGGGGATGAATTTGATGAGGAAAATTACATCGAAGGTAATGAGCCATTTTTTACAGACGTCAAAAAATCAATTAAAACAAAAATCGTGATATTGCTAGATCATTCTTCCAGCATTGCATCAGATGCAATCGAATACAAAAAAGCTACTTTGGCACTTTGTGAAGTATTATCATTTCTGAAAGTAAAATTTGCAGTTTATGCGTTTAGTACAGAAAATAGGTCAATGGTGTGTTGGTCAATAAAACCAGATAATGTCAAATGGAATAGCATTACTGCAAAAAGATTAGCGCAAATTGTTGCTAATGGTTCAACACCATTAGCTGAAGTTTATGATAAAATATTTCCAATCTTGCAGTCAAAAAGACCAGATATTTTTTTGACATTAACTGATGGAGAACCATCAGATCCAGATGCAGTTAGAAATATGACTAAATCATTCAAAGGATTAGGGATTAGTATGGTGGCTTTAGGATTAGGTCCAAATACAGTTAGAGCGATAACAATAGCAAATAATCTAAAACATTTAGGATATGAAAAAACTATGGCTGTAAGTAGATTAAACGATATCCCAAATAAGGTAATTAGGATTTTAGATGGATGAATTTTTGAATTTACAGTGAGGATATTTTATATGAGTAAAAAATTGACCAGATTTAGTTAAAAAATATGTCAGAAAATGACTTTGATAAACCCCTACTTGAAAAATTTGAGCAAGAAATTTTGAATAAAATTCCACATTTGGAAGAAGGTAGAGTAGTCAACGCAACACCACTAATTGATCTTACAAATGATCTTAAGGAATGTGCAAAAAGCCTCTACAAATTAGATATTTCAGATTTAGATGTGAAGGTGTATGGTAAATTTGACGCTAACTTGGTATCAGGTTCAATCAAAATTAGACCAGCTATTCACATTATGCATGATGCAATCAAAACAGGAAAGCTGAAAAGTAATCAAACAATTATTGAAGCAACATCAGGAAATTTTGGAATAGCTCTTGGACAAATGTCAAAACTTGGTTTGACTGTTGTGTCACTTGTTTCAAGAAAATTACAAGAAGGAGTCTTTAAAGAATTAAGAGATGAAAATATTCGCATAATGGATTTAGACATGGATATTTGTCCAGCTCCAGGAATGAAAGATAGTGATGCTGATGCATTAAAGGCAAAAGCAACTGCAGCAAACATTCGATCTCAATTAGCTGAATTGGGATTTGATCCTACAATTTATGATAAATCTATTTCTGAAATTGAATCACTATTAGCTGCACAAGATATCATCAATCTAGCAAAACTACTTTCAAAAATTTATGATTGTTTTTGTCCAGAGCAATATGATAATGAGTTAAACATTGAAGCCCACAGAACAATAACTGCAGTAGAAATTGAACAACAATTACATGAAAATGAGGATTCATTAGAAGATTACAGAATTGTGTGTTCATTTGGAACAGGAGGTACATCTGGAGGATTAAGTAAATACATGAACGAAAAATATGGTAAAAAGGCAATACACGTAGTATTCCCAGTTCCAGGTCAAGATGTAGCAGGTATTAGAACGAAAGCAAAGGCAGACGGATTAAAGTTGTATAATCCAGAGGCATATGCTGCTCAACATGAGGTTGATTTTGGACAGGCAAAACACTTACTCAAATTCTTTGTAGATAAAGGTCACAATATTGGTGAAAGTACAGCACTGGCTCTGTATTCTGTTTTAGAAATGCTCAGTAATGGGGATAAAGGTAAATTCATAGTTGTAGTTGCTGATGGTATAGAAAAATATAGAAAAAATCTAGAAACAATGTCAAGTAATCAGCGTATGCAAGTCTCATTAGATGAGGCATCATCAAGTGTACAAGATTATGATAAAATAATATGGGTTCATACATCATACACTCCAAAAGAAGAAGGAATTGAGATGATTGCTAAATCTTTAGGAGTAGATAAAGAAAAAATTGCAATACCAAAGGCAAGTACCATTAATCAATTATTATCTACACAGCAAATTCCTGAAGAATTAAGTAAAGATCTAGAGGGTTCCAAAGGTAAATCATTGTTAATTTGTATGGCTGGAAATACATCATTGATGACTGCTCAAGTCCTTGCAAGTAAAGGCATAGTTACTGAGAGTTTGAATGGAGGTATAACAAATTTGCCAGAAGGACAAGGTAAAAATCCAGGCCAATATATCAAAGCAGCTACTGAATAACAGCTTTGAAATGTCTTTCAGTTTCACAACCATTTGCTGATTTAATTATTTCAGGAAAAAAGACTATTGAATTAAGAAATTGGAATACAAATTTTCGTGGAGAATTTTTAATTCATTCGCCATTAAAAATAAGAACAGATGATGCTAAAAGATTAAAAATGAATAAAAAATTTGTCACGGGTGCAATTATTGGAAAAGCACAACTCTATGATGTAAAAAAATACAACACAGTAAAAGAAATAAAATTAGATCAAAAATTTCATTTTGCATCAAAAAAATTTCAAAACAAAACTTTTGGATTTATTTTAAAAGATGCAAAATCATTTAGAATTCCAATTCCACTGAAAGGTCAATTAGGATTTTTTGATGTAACTATTCCCAAAATAAAAAATAAAAAAATTGTTTCAGAAATCATTGATGAAGAATATCGTTATCAATGGATCGGACATCATTAGAAAAATCTGGCTAATATATATAAAGGTCGTATATAAAGCACCTCGTCATGCCTCAAACAAAGCCCATGGTTAGTGTAGAAAATGTTGTGGCATCAGCATCAGTTGACCAAAAAATAGATTTGATTGAAATTACAGAAAAATTTCCAGATACAGAATATCATCCAGAACAATTTCCAGGACTCGTGTTTAGATTAACTACTCCGCGAACTGCCACACTTATCTTTAGAACAGGAAAGATGGTATGTACGGGAGCAAAATCAGAAGAGATGGCAATAAAAGCTGTCAATACAGTTGTTCAAAAATTAAGAAAAGGTAAAATCAAAATTAAAAAAGATGCAGTGATCACAGTACAAAATATTGTTGCGGCAATTAATTTAGGTGGAAAAATCCATTTAGAGAAAGCTGCAAGGACACTACCTAGAAGCATGTATGAACCAGAACAATTTCCAGGACTAATTCATAGAATGCTGGATCCAAAAACAGTATTATTGTTATTTGCATCAGGAAAACTAGTATGTACAGGAGCAAAAAAAGAATCAGATGTTTATCGTTCTGTCCATAATGTACATGCACTATTAGAAGAAAAATCTCTAATGATTTATGATCAATGATTTTGGGTTATTTTAAAAATTGACTAAAGATATTTTTGAGGAGGAAAAAATACGTTTAACTCCTGAAACAGGATTTAACTTGATAGGAATAGACTATTTTGGAGAGCCAGGAAACCAATTGTATTTAATTGAGCATTTTGAAATGTATCAAGATGCTTTGAATGCAAAAAAAGATAGAAAAAATCAGGATGAATATTTTGTGCTGTATAAAGGAACAGGTAATGAGTTTTTTTGTAGATAGATTAGAAAAATGACAAAACTTTACTAAATTTTACAAACTCTCTTATCATTCAGTTAAAAATTCAGAAAACATTGCCTAGTGAAACAAGCGATTTAATCGATACTTTGTATCAAAAAGAGAGCCCAGTCAAATCAGAGCAAATTTCTAAACAGATTATTCGTAAAAGTGCAAAGGCAAAATATCAAATTTTTGATGAAGCAGAGTTCACGCGTGGAAGGGAGGTTCTAGGCGATTTAATCGTACATGGTATGATAGCCTCAGGTGGGACCGATATTGACTGGCTTATTGAACATAAAGGAAGTTTCATCATACTAGAATTCAAGGGGTTTCATAACGATAAAATCAACATTGCAAAAGGCCAAATGATTGCATATGAAAACTTGCATGAAAAATTAAACTTGGCAACAAAATGCTATCTATACGTAATTGGATGTGATGATATTGATTTTTCTAATCCAGACTCTACAGTTTGGATTTTTGAAATGAGTCAATGGAAATCAGGTGCAATCCCAAAAAACACTTCGGATATTTATGGAGATGATACAAGTAAACAAAACAAATTCATTGTTTATCGGGAATATATGCAGGAAGTTAGTGTAGAAAAATTACGAGATTTAGTAGATTCACACTGGAAAGAGTTTGAACAAATTAAGAAGTAAATGAAAATGTATCTGATCTTGTTTCTTTACCATTATTGACTTTGATAGTATAAGTGCCAGAATTTTCCCATCCTTGACCTCCAGCTATAGCCAAAGTTGAAAATCGTCCATCACTTTTCAATGAAACTTGTTCTGCCCATACAAGTTCATTATTTTGATTTTCTATTGTGAGATTCACATTTCCAGTTGTATCAGATACACCACTAATTGAAATTAGATCCTTTTTGTTGTATGATTCTAAATCAGTTTGAATAGATAATGAAATGAGAGTATTATTTGTGGAAGTACCAAAATTAGTACCGTCAGTGATACCGGTAAATGCTATAGCAGCTGCGACAATGATTACCAAAGCAAAACTACCTATGCCAAATACAATTTTTTTATTTTTTGGTTTGGAGTAGGATATTCTAGGTACTTCAGTTTGTAATGATTGGATTTGTTGAGCAGGTTTAATTTCAGGCATTACAACATCAGCAACTATATGTTTTTCTTCGACATGAGGTGTTTGAGTAAATTCAGGTTTTTTTCCTAAATGTTTTTCAGCTAATTTTCTAACATAATTTCTTTCATAATTGCTAATTACTTCGTTATTTTCACAAGCCCTACAAATCTGCTTTAGAATTCTGTCATCTCCAAAATCTTTATCCAAGAGGGCTTTTACGTCATCCAATAACGGATCTGTCATGTTTATTTTCTCTCAAAGTGATTATTTATGAATATATGTCAAAAAGCTACTTTGCATAGATTTTTTGGGCTTGTATTATTACTGTTCTAATGTAATCCTTGGCTGTTGAATCCGTTACGCCCATCTGTTTTGCTCGCTGATAGAGATCATTTTCTTTAGGATTTATCAAATAACACTTTAAAAGATAATTAAGTCTATGAGACCTTTTTTCATCACTTTTCATGATTTTATTATTTTTTTACACTAAAAAAGTCAGAGGATTATAACATAACCAATCAGAAATCAATAGTATCATAAAATTAGAATAAAAACATATGATCTTTTTTAAACAATACCAAAAAAAGAATGCAAATGAAACGAATTGAGGCAACTATTCAAGCAACCAAAATTGGTGCAGTATCTGAGGCAATCACCCATATTGTTGGTGGATACACCATTTTGGAAGGCAAAGGCAGAGGTTCTGGAGCCAGACAAGAAATGAGATCAGGTAGAGGAACAGGTACTCTAACTGCTGAATACAATCAAGTTGCAACTATTAGTACAGTTGTAAATGATTCAGACGTAGAAAAAATTTCCACGGCAATTGCAGATGCAGCTTTTACAGGTAAAGGCGGTGATGGAATTATTGTGGTAACAAATGTAGATAGCGTTCTGAATATTGCATCTAAAAAGAGTGGTTCTGAAGCCCTCTAATCATTTTCTTTTATTAAAATAATTTACAGCATACATTAATTGAAATTTAACTGCTGAGAGGAGTGGTGAATAAACCTCTCAGGGGCGTTATCCCTTTGGGGGACATGTTTTTTTGAAGGGATGGTAATGTATTACAATTTGAGTATAAAAGCAAAGGATTTTGAAGAATTATTGCTGGCCTTCAATCCCCATTAATGTCAGTGTTGATCTAATTTTTGGAATTTTTCTTATCTTCCAAGTAATGGTCTCTCGCAATGCTTCAACTTGGCTTGATTCTACTTTAGCCAAAATATCATATGCGCCAAAGGTCCCATGAACTTCAACAACACCTTCAATTGATTTTAATTCTGAGATAACTGCTTCTTCAGAACCCAGCTCACAGTTTATGAGGACATAAGCTGTTGCCAATTAAGATTCAACTCCTATTTTCATACTTAAAATGCTCTCTTGAAATATATAAGAATAGTCCAATTTACTTAAAAATTCAACATAAAATACAGTGATTTCATATACAAATGTAAAGAGATTTAGGACAATATCAAAGATTTCTAAGATGAAACGTATGCATCATTCATAATTTTTTCTAGATCTTGGATATTTTTTGAAAGAGTAATTTTAGAACGCAATTTTGAGCCACCTTGCATACCTTTTGTAAACCTCATGGCTTGGCCCTTGATATTTGCAAATTTGATTTTATACTGACTTGTAAGATGTAGATAACCAAAAAAAGAATCCAATCTATCTTTGAAAGTATATTCCTTGTAGGAATTGGATTTTAAATAATCATTAATTTGCTCAAACAAAAAAGGATTTCCCATTGCCCCTCTACCAATCATTACATAATCACAATTAGTATTGTCAATCATATTTTTAGCATCTTCAGGAGTAGTTATATCCCCATTTCCAACAATTGGAATGCTAGAAATTTCTTTTAGTTCTTTGATTAAATCCCAATCAGCAGTTCCAGAATAACCTTGACTAACAGTTCTTGGATGGAGTGTAATCATTTCAATACCTTCATCTTCGGCAATTTCTGCAATTTCTCGAAAAAGAAATTTGCTAGCATCAGTAACTCCAGAACGAATTTTTAGTGTTACAGGTTTTTTTACAGCATTTACAAGTGTACTAAAAATTTGTTGAGTTAAATTAACTTCTTGTAATAATGCACCACCTGCCATTTGTTGTGTAATATGAGGTGCAGGACAACCCATGTTGTAATCAATTATGTCAAAATAAGGCTCTACAATTTTTGCTGCTTTTTCTAAAGTAGGAAGATCAGAACCAAATAATTGAATAGAGAGAGGGCGTTCTTCATCAGAATATTCAATAAATTCCTGTATAGTTTTCATTCTTTCTTTAAGCTGACTTTCTTTTGCAACAATACTATGAATATTTGTAAATTCTGTAACTACTAATCCAGCTCCCATTTTCTTACATTGTAAACGAAGAGCAGGATCACTTACTCCTGCCATAGGAGCTAAAAATGCCCTACCAGAAAATTTTGGAAGCATACTCAAACTTTACAGACTGAATATATTTATCATTCAAAATGCGGTGTAAGATTTGATTAGTTATCTGGGCAACCGTCTAAATCTCGGTCACCATCATAATCCTCAGGATCAAGAGGACACAAATCTTCATCATTTATGATACCATCTAAATCATCATCGTGAACAAATCTTTGTTGTTCTGGAGCAGTATCAGGGCAACCGTCATGATCATTGTATTTGTTCCATGTTTCGGGACTTGTTGGGCATGAATCAATTGCATCATAATATCCATCAGCATCAGAATCAATCCTTGTTGGAGTTGTAGATTCTGCTGCTAATACATCTGGACAACCGTCCCAGTCAAGGTAACCATTAAAGTTCTCTTGCTCATCAAGGCATTGGTCCCATCTATCATCAATGCCATCACCGTCAGCATCTGGGAAACTATAAGATGGTATAACAGAGCCAGTTGAATCTGGGCAACCGTCTTCATCTTGATAGAAATTATAAGTTTCAGGTTCTAATGGACATGCGTCAGAAATATCTACAATTCCATCTTGGTCAGAATCATGTGTAAAGGTAAATTGGTCTGGGCAACCGTCTTTGTCTTCAAATCCATTGAATATTTCAGCCTGACCAGGACATAAATCTAGATTATCAGGTATTCCATCGCCATCAGAATCAAATGCAAGTTTGTTATCAGGAATCAGATCTGGGCAACCGTCTTCATCAAGATATCGATTGTAAGTTTCTCTAGCATTAGGACATTGATCTACGTTATCAGTAACACCATCAAAATCAGCGTCTCCAAATGAGTCATATGCTATTGTATCAGGACAACCGTCTTCATCTTGGAATTGGTTATATCGTTCTCCAATTGTTGGACATGCATCAGATACATCTGGAATTCCATCATAATCAATATCAGATAATGCAGATTTTGAGAATCCTGCAATATCGGGGCAACCATCAGTGTCTAAGAAATCATTATAATTTTCAGGTTCATCAAGGCATTGGTCCCATCTATCATCAATTCCATCACCGTCAGCATCTGGGAAACTATAAGATGAAATTACAGAATCAGTTGAATCTGGGCAACCATCATCATCTTTGAAAAAGTTGTATGTTTCAGGTTCTAAGATACATGCATCATTAATATTCAATATTCCATCCATATCAGAATCCAATACAGAATCAATACTATCTGGACAGCCGTCTGTATCTAGATATCCATTATACGTTTCTGCCTGATTTGGACAATGATCTAAATTATCAATTATTCCATCGCCGTCAGAATCAAATGCAAGTTTGTTATCAGCAATATGATCAGGGCAACCATCCCAGTCTAAGTATTGATTGTAAATTTCTGGAGAATAAGGACATGCATCAAATTGATTTAAAATTCCATCGCCGTCAGAATCACCTGTGATAGTAAATTCAATTTCATCTGGGCAACCATCATCATCTTGGAATTTATTAAAATTCTCACGTTCTAATGGACATGCATCAACTGAATCAAGAATGCTATCATAATCTGAATCAATTAAACCAGTAGAACCAATTCCAGGTACATCTGGGCAACCATCCCAGTCTAGAAAACCATTATAGTTTTCTGGTTCATTAATACATTGATCCCATCTATCATCAATTCCATCACCGTCAATATCTGGGAAGGTGTATTGTGGATTGATTGAGTCAACACTGTCTGGACAGCCGTCAGTATCTAGATAGAAATTATAAGTTTCAGGTTCTGATGGACATGCATCTAAAGTATCAGAGATGCCATCTTGGTCCATATCTCTTAATGTGGAAGCATCATCGGGACAGCCGTCTTTGTCATCAATGCCATTGAAAATTTCAGCTTGAGTTGGACACAAATCCATAAAATCAGGATAACCGTCACCGTCAGAATCAAAAATGCCTTTTGTTTTATCTGGTGATAAATCAGGGCAACCATCTTCATCTTGGAATTTATTGTAAGTTTCTTTTACAGTGGGACAATTATCAAGATGATCTTGAATTCCATCATAATCTGCATCATACCATGGAACAAAGTCTGCAGGGCAACCGTCAATATTATTACCATATTGTGGATCATAATCTTCTAGAAGATTTGGACAGAAATCTAAGTTATTTGGAACTCCATCACCGTCAGAATCTATATCTTCATTAGCAAAGACGCTACTTGGCATCATGCCAATTGTAGATGTAAGTAAAAGTAAAAATCCTAAAAGGTATTGTTTTTTCATTCTCTATGAATCCGCTATTATCAAGTATTTATTAAGTATCACGTTGAAGAGATTCTTCAAAAATAGATAACAAATTAGATTATGGATCTGGGCAACCGTCTAAATCTCGGTCACCATCATAATCCTCAGGATCAAGAGGACACAAATCTTCATCATTTATGATACCATCTAAATCATCATCGTGAACAAATCTTTGTTGTTCTGGAGCAGTATCAGGGCAACCGTCCCAATCTAGATATTTGTTCCATGTTTCTGGATTTGCTGGGCATGAATCAATTACATCGGGGTATCCATCACCATCAGAATCAATATTCATAGGTGTAGTTGATTCTGCACCAGGAACATCTGGGCAACCGTCTGTGTCTAGATAATTATTATAATTTTCAGGTTCATCAATACAATCATCCCATCTGTCTTCAATACCATCACCGTCAGAATCTGGGAATGTGTATTGTGGATTGATTGAGTCAATACTATCTGGGCAACCATCAGTGTCTAGATATCTATTGTAAGTTTCAGGTTCTAATGGACATGTGTCAAAAACATCTGGAATGCCATCTTGATCAGAGTCAAGGGTAGAAGACTGTTTATCTGGGCAACCATCAGAATCTTGGAAACCATTGAATACTTCCGGTTGAGTTGGACATAAATCTAAAACATCCGGAATCCCATCACCGTCAGAATCTGATGTGAGTTTGTTATCAGCGATATAATCTGGGCAACCGTCTGTGTCTAGATATCTATTGTAAGTTTCTTTAGCAAGAGGGCATTGATCAATATCATCATAAATTCCATCATTATCAGCATCACCTACTGATTGATAATCAATACTATCTGGACAGCCGTCTTCATCTTGGAAACCATTGTATCTTTCTGCCAAAGTTGGGCATTGATCTAAATGATCTGCAAGGCCATCATAATCAGCATCAAGCATGTCACCTGCAGTTGTGCCAGCAATATCTGGACAGCCATCAGTATCTAGATAATCATTATAATTTTCTGGCTCATCAATACATGAATCCCATCTGTCTTCAATACCATCACCGTCAGTATCTGGGAATGTATAGATTGAATCTATTGTAGTTATGGTATCAGGGCAACCGTCTAAGTCTTGGAATCCATTATAGTTTTCAGCAACTAGAGGACATGCGTCAAAAACATCTGAAATTCCATCTTGGTCAGAATCATTACTTAAAATATAATTATCTGGGCAACCGTCTTCATCCAAAATACCGTTGTAAGTTTCTGGTTGGTTTGGACAATGATCTAGATTATCAATTATTCCGTCACCGTCAGTATCAAATGCAAATTTGTTATCAGCAATATAATCAGGACAACCGTCAGTATCTTGGAATTTGTTATAAGTTTCGGGACTGAATGGACAAGAGTCATTATGATCTGCAATACCGTCACCGTCTGCATCACCAGTTATCATAAATTGTAATTCATCAGGACATCCATCTTCATCTTGGAATTTATTGTAATTTTCACGATCCATAGGGCAATTATCAACATCATCTGGAATTCCATCATAATCAGCATCTGGAGCTTCTAATAAAGTAACACCAGGAACATCTGGGCAACCGTCTGTGTCTAAATAATTGTTATAATTTTCTGGCTCATCAATACATGAATCCCATCTGTCTTCAATACCATCACCATCAGTATCTGGGAATGTGTATTGTGGATTGATTGAGTCAATACTATCTGGGCAACCATCAGTGTCTAGATATCTATTGTAAGTTTCAGGATCCAATGGACATGAATCTAGAGAATCAGAAATACCATCTTGATCAGAATCTTTCACAGTCATATAATCATCAGGACAACCGTCTGTGTCATCAATACCATTGAAAGTTTCTGGTTGGTTTGGACATGAATCCATAAAATCAGGATAGCCGTCACCATCAGTATCAAAAATTCCTTTTGCATCATCAGGAGATAAATCAGGGCAACCATCTTCATCTTGGAATCTATTGTAAGTTTCTTTTACAGTAGGACAATCATCCACGTGATCTTCAACACCGTCATAATCTGCATCATACCATGGAACAAAGTCTGCAGGGCAACCGTCAATATTATTACCATATTGTGGATCATAATCTTCTAGAAGATTTGGACAGAAATCTAAGTTATTTGGAACTCCATCACCGTCAGAATCTATATCTTCATTAGCAAAGACGCTACTTGGCATCATGCCAATTGTAGATGTAAGTAAAAGTAAAAATCCTAAGAGATATTGTTTTTTCATTCTTAGATACTCCTAAAGGTCAGGACATCCATCAGTATCTCTATCACCGTCATAATCCTCAGGTTCTAGAGGACACATGTCATTTTCATTGATAATATCATCTAAATCAGCATCATGTTTGTATCTTGATTGTTCTGGTGCAATGTCTGGACAACCGTCATGATCATTATACTTGTTCCAAGATTCTTTAAGATTTGGACATGCATCAATCTCATCATTTATTCCATCTTCATCAGTATCAACTCTAATATTTCCAGTTGGTAAGATGTCAGGACAACCGTCATAATCAACATATTTGTTCCAAGTTTCATTTTGTTGTGGACACATATCCATTACATCTGGAACTCCATCACCGTCAGAATCAGGCTGTGTGATATTGCTATCTGGGCAACCGTCTTCATCTTGGAAGCCATTATAATTTTCAGCAACTAGAGGACAATCATCATAAACATCATTAATTCCATCATTGTCTGAATCAACTACAAATGATTCTGATACTGAATCAGGACAACCGTCATCATCTTGGAATTTGTTCCAAGTTTCTTTAGCAGTTGGACATGCATCAATTGCATCTGGGATACCGTCTTGATCTCTATCATTCTTTGAGATGTAATCATCAGGACAACCGTCTAAATCTAAAATACCGTTGTAAGTTTCTGGTTGGTTTGGACAATGATCATTGTAATCATTAATTCCATCATTGTCTGAATCTGGAGTACCTTTGTTATCTGCTATATTGTCAGGGCAACCGTCTAAATCTTGGAATTTATTGTAAGTTTCAGGAACTAGTGGACATTCATCTAAAGCATCTGGAATTCCATCAAAGTCTGTATCTAAACTAGTAATAAAGTCAGGATAATCAGGGCAGCCATCTTCATCTTGGAAGCCATTGTATCTTTCTCTATCAAGTGGACATTGATCTACTGAATCTAAGATACCATCAAAATCAGAATCAGCTCCAGTTGGGTTATCAGGACAACCGTCATGATCTTGATAACGATTCCATGTTTCAGAAATAGAAGGGCATTGATCTAAAGAGTCTCTTATACCATCACCATCAGAATCTAACACTGCAACATCTGGGCAACCGTCTTGATCAAGATAACCATTTACGGTTTCAGCTACAAGAGGACAACTGTCATTCAAATCTGAAATACCATCTCCGTCATAATCTAATCCAGACAATCCAGATACACTGTCAGGACAACCGTCATAATCTGCAATACCATTGTAAGTTTCTTTAGCAGTTGGACAATCATCTAAAGCATCTGGAATTCCATCCAAGTCTCTATCAGACGTAGAATTAGTATCAGGGCAACCGTCTCTATCAAATACACCGTTGAAAGTTTCTGGTTGGTTTGGACATAAATCAGAGTAATCATTAATTCCATCACCATCAGAATCTGGAATTCCCTTATCAGATCCTACAAAGTCAGGACAACCGTCCAAATCTTGAAATCTATTGTAAGTTTCTTTTACTTCAGGACATTGATCAATACTGTTAGGAATTCCATCAAGATCAGAATCAACGTCACTTGAATAAGGAGGAACGTCAGGACAACCATCTTCATCTTGGAAACCATTGTATCTTTCTGGATCTAATGGACATGAATCATTGATATCCATAATTCTATCACCGTCTGCATCATTTAATGTACCAGCAAAAGATGGAAGTGAATCAGGACAACCGTCATAATCTGCAAATCTATTGAAAGTTTCTGGTTGGTTTGGACAAATATCAAATTGATCAGCTATTCCATCACCATCTTTATCATTAAATGAAGTATCTAAAGCAATGTCAGGACAACCGTCTGTGTCCCTATAACCATTGTATGTTTCTGGTTCATTAACACACAAATCAATTTTATCTTGAATACCATCATTATCAGTATCTATAAAACTAAAATCATTTACGGAATCAGGGCAACCGTCTTCATCTTGGAATTTATTATAAGTTTCAGCACTTAATGGACATTTATCAGCAAAGTCTGGAACGCCATCCAAGTCTCTGTCACCTGAACCATAAGAGTCAGGGCAACCGTCTAGGTCATCAATACCATTGAAAGTTTCTGGTTGGTTTGGACAATTATCTATCAAGTCAATAATACCATCACCATCAGAATCTGCTGCACCACCTTCCCCACTTCCTGGAAGAGTATCAGGACAACCGTCTTCATCTTGGAATTGGTTATAACGTTCTTTTAGATTTGGACATTGATCAATATGATCTTCTATTCCATCATAGTCTTCATCATACCATGGAACAAAATTTGATGGACAACCATCAATTGATCCTTCATAATCTTCTTGTAAATTAGGACATGCATCAATAGAATCATCAACGCCGTCATTATCCAAGTCATCAGCGGCAAAAGCTGGATTAATAGGCATACTAGTCAAAGTAGCCACAAGTAAGAATAGAAACGATATAGTGTGTATTTTTTTCAAGGCCTAAAAATACGTCGAGGATCCAGTTATTAAACCTCACTCTGGAATCGGCTAGAAATATCAATAAATTTGAGAAGAGTTTCCATGTTGGACAAAAATCTCGATCAATTTAAGTAAACCAGAACACGATCTGAACTGATGAGTTGTTCTGGAGAAACTGTTGAAGAAGAAGAATTACTTCAGATCAGGCCATTGATTACAGCACAATTAAAAAAAGCAAAGTACGGTGTAGCAGATCATTCAACTGTAGGACTTTGTCATTGGACAAAAAAATCATTCAAGCATGAAGGTAGTTGTTACAAACACAAGTTTTATGGAATTTCAACTCATAGATGTATGGAATTTTCTCCTGCTGGAATGTATTGTGAAAATCGATGTGTGTACTGTTGGAGACCAATGGAATTTTATGATTCAATGCAAATGAAGCCAGAACAGGTTGCAGAGCCAGAACAGATTTTAACAAAATTAATGGCAGAACGAAAAAAATTAATCAACGGATTTTATGGTGATTCAAGAAATGATAAACAAAGATTAGATGAATCTTTATTGCCTGCACATTATGCTATTTCACTTTCTGGAGAACCTACAATGTATCCCAAACTTCCAGAACTAATAAAATATCTAAAAACATTTGAAGCAACAAAATCAATTTTTCTTGTAACTAATGGGCAAGAACCAGACATGATCCAAAAATTACAAGATGAAGATGCATTACCAACACAATTGTATCTTTCAACAAATGCTTCAGATTATGAATCATTTATGAAAATAAACAAGCCAAGATATGATGATTCTTGGGAGAGATGGAATAGAACACTTGACATGTTAAAAGATTTGAAAACAAGAACTGTATTAAGAATTACATTAATCAGGGATCATAATGATCAGAAAGAATCAATTCCAGCATTTGCAGAAATGTTTAGAAAAGCAAGTCCACATTTCATTGAAATCAAATCATACATGCATATTGGACGCTCAACAAACAGATTAGAATATGCAAACATGCTGGAAATGGAAGAAGTAAAAAGTTTTAGTGAAGAAATTGCAAAACAAAGTAAAATATTTTCAATAATGGATGAAAGCATAGTTTCAAGAATCTCAATATTACAAAATAATGAACGATTTATTGATCGTTTTATTCCTACTTATGCAAATACCATTTAGAAAATTTTCTCAATGCTTTGTATCTATGCGATAATTCATTTTTATTATTTAATTCCGCAAATGTTTTCTTGGAATTATTTGGAATAAATAATGGATCATATCCCCATCCCTTGCCTTTTTGAATTTTAGATATTTTTCCATTTAGTTTCCCTTCAAATGATTGCAAAACTGTTTTGTCACAATAAGTAATAATAGAAACAAACTTTGCTTTTCTGTTATTTTTTAATAAATTTAAAATTCCTTTATTTCCAATCGTTTTAAAAACATATGATGAATATGGACCTGGAAATCCATCAATTGAGTCAATGAATAAACCATCATCTTCAACAATGACAGGTTTTTTAAATTTAGAAAATGCATTTCTAGCTTTTGCCATTGCAATCGCATCAAGTGAATGTGATTGAATTTCTTCTAAATTAGATTTTAAAAATCCAAGATTAATTCCCAGAGAATCTAAAATGATCTTTGCCTCTTGGTATTTGTGACTATTAGAGGATACAAAAAATAGATCAAACGACTTGTGCATATCTCCCACGACTCTCTATTTCCAAGACGAGTTTAGTAATTTTGGAATAATAGGCATGACCAACGACAGATTTGTATCCATTTAGAAAATTTTTCCAGGCAGATACCATAATTTTAGCATGAGCGCTGTTAAGAATTTCTTTAATTAATCTCAAGTCAACGGCATGATCTTCAGGTTTTATTGAAATTTGAGACAATCCAAAATCAATTACAAAAACAGTATTTCTAAATAAAATAAAATTAGAAGTTGTTAGATCCCCATGCATTACACCATTCTTATGTAAAGTACCTACCAATTTTCCAATATCTTTTGACAATTCAATAATTTTTGATTCAGATAGATCATGTACAGGCTTGCCAGGAATTTCTTGCATAGTTATTGATGTTTTATCTAAATTTACAAAGTAAACTAGAGGTGTAGGTATTCCAAAGGATTTCACAAGTGAGAGCATTTGAGATTCTTTGATAGTTCTTTGTTTACGAATTTTTAAATCAAGTGAAGAATTTCTATAAGTTTTGATTTTTCTAATTTTTAATATTGCTTTTGAATTTTGCCATTTAGTTTGATAAAGATCTGCTTCAGCACCTTTTTTGACTAATTTCATTAACATTATAACCAGAGGAATTCAATAAAAATTAATCATGGATGAAGGAGAAAAACGAATTAAACAAGAAGATTGCAGTGAAGATAAGTTAGGTGCAGGAATTCTGACACTAACAAATAGGAGATTAGCATTTGATAAAACTAATGCAAGAATAATGGACTTTTCTAAACATTTTGGAGATACTGTTTTAGATATTTCATTAGATAAAGTAACAAAAACATGGAAAGAAGGATTATTTATGAAAAAAGTATGTTTTACAGCAAAAACAGATGAGGGTGAACAAACTTTCAAGTTCGGAGTATTCAATACTAAAAATTGGGTTAAAATTATTGAACAAACTATTAGTGAAAATAAAAATTAGTAATCAACTTTCACAGAATCTAATCTCCAAGATTGAGTAACAAATGTATCTTTTAGTTCCACCCCTGATTTGATTTGAGATTCTAATAAACCAGTCCAACAAATTTGACTTCCACAATCTCCAGCATATTTTAATGGAACAACAAAAAATTTACAACCATGTCTTGTGCAGACATCTTTTAGCATTTCAGATAACCGCTTATTAGCAGCAACTCCTCCCACAATCATGAGTTCTTTTTTTCTTGTAAATGATAGAGCCCTTTCTACTGCCTCACTTATCATAGCAAATGCAGTTTCTTGAAGAGAATAACAAGCATCCACCTTGCTTTTAGTTGCAACAGATTTTGTTGCAGATAATAATCCAGAAAATGATACATCATTACCTTTTACAGAATATGGTAATGTAACATAGTTTGAAGATGTAGATGCCAACTGCTCAATATTTTTTCCACATGGAGACGCAAATCCAATTGAACGTCCAAATTGATCCAGTAGTTGACCTAAAGTAATATCCAATGTTTCTCCAAATACTCTCCATTGCTTATTTAGAAATGCCAAAAGCATGGTATGCCCTCCAGAAACCAAAAGTACCAGAGGATTAGTTGAACCAGTAAGCAATTTTCCTAATTCAATATGTCCAATTGCATGATTTACTGGATATATTGGAATTTTGTAGTATGAAGAAAGAGATCTAGCAACTACTGCACCTACACGTAAACATGGACCCAAACCCGGTCCTGCAGCATATGAAACAATATCCAAATCTCTAACTGTCACATTTGCTTCCTGAAGACACTCAGATAGTACTTGAGAACTATGCTCAATATGGTGACGCGATGCTTCACGGGGATGAATTCCTTCTCCTTCTTCAGGACGATAAATTTTACGTATATCTGAAAGGATTTTTCCTTTTTTTCCACGTTTTTCAATTATTGCACAAGAAAATGTATGAGCTGTGCTTTCTATCCCCAATCCCAGCATATCAACCACGACTTAATGTAGAAACAATTTTGATTACATCGCCATCTTTGAGCTTTTGTTCTCCACTAATCCTTTGTTTTGTTTTACAATCTATTGCATGTAAAAATCCCTTTGCAATATCTGCATGGATTAATCCTGCCAAATCTTTAGCAGTGGAATCTTGCGGAACTAATTTTGTATCAGGTAAAATTACTCCATCTTTGTTAGTGAGTTTAGTTTCATCTTCTACAGGATACACAACGATATATTTTAGGGAATCAAAAACTGCAGTGTTTAGAATTTTTTGAATGCCTGTTGAATTAATCTTTGAAAAAATAGATTTTACTAAATCAAGTGCTTTTTGTTGGTGTGGAGGGATTTCTTTTCCTTCAACAGGAGTAAATCCTTCATCTCCAGAAGAATAATTTACAATACCAGCTTTTGATGCTTTTCGTAAAAGTAATTCAGTTTCTGCACTACATGGAATTACATTATCAGAAATTTTCTTAATTATTTCCAAATCTTGACAAAGATCTGCCTTGTTTGCTGCAATAATCATAGGCTTTGTACTTTTTCTTAATTCTTTGACAAAAGTTTCAATATCATTGTCTACCCATTCTTTAGGATTTTTAGCCATGAATCCTAATTTTTGAAGAATTTCTTGAACTTGAAAATCCTTAATTCCCAATCCAGAAAATCTTTTTGCAATACCATCAGTTAGTTTTGCACGTTTTTGATCTATCTCTCGGGTAATTTTATCCCATTCTCTTTTTAGAATATCTGCAAACCATTGATCAAATTCATCTTGTACAAAAGCAACATCTTCTAACGGATCATGAGTTCCAACTGGAACAGATTGTCCTTGAATATCAGTTGTTCCAGCAATATCAACAACGTGAATTAAAACTTCAGCTTGTCGTGCATCATCAAGGAATTGATTTCCCAATCCTTTACCTTCGTGTGCTCCTGGAACCAATCCTGCAACATCAATGAGTTTGACAGGAATAAAACGTGTTCCATTTACACATAATTCATTTTCATGTTTAATTTCAAAATGTTTGCAAGCACAATCTGCTTTGACATATGCTACTCCCACATTAGGTTCAATTGTGGTAAAAGGAAAATTTCCTGTCGCTACAGGTGTTTCAGTTGCAGCTGAAAAGAATGTAGATTTACCAACATTTGCTTTTCCCAGTAAACCAATTTGCAATACTGTCAAAAATCTAATTCTACTTATTAGTATTGCAGAAATCGTTTAATCTAGTTAATCATGATTTCATATCATGTCAATAGTGATCACAGGTAATCCAGGTGTAGGAAAGCATACAATTACACAATTAATTTCAGATAAAATGAATTTGTCAATAATTGACATTAATAAAATTGCAAAAGATTCAGAACTATTTGAAAAAAATGGTGATGTAGATGTTGAAATACTTGAGAAAATCCTTGAATCAAAAATTTCTGAAAATAATATTATCGTAGGGCATTTAGCACCATATGTTCTAAGAAAAAACCAAGTCAAAATAGTGATAGTGTTAAGAAGAAGCCCTTATGATTTAATTTCAGTTTATGAAGATAGAAAATATAATGATGTCAAAATCAGAGACAATGTAGGCAGTGAAATTTTGGGAATCATAGCAAATGATGCAATGGGTAAATTTCAAGAAAAAACATTTCAAATAAATGTCAGTGGAAAAACAATTGCAGAAATACTTCAGAAAATTATGAGCATAATTATGAATGAAAAAGGAAACGAGGAAGTAGATTGGCTAGAATTAGTCAGAAAAAATAATGATTTAGGAAAATTTTTTGCTGATTGATTAAATAACGCCTTTGAATTTGTGTAATTACTTGTTTGAAATCTCTAAAACTGATTTAGCTGGAAGAATTGGGACTTTGTATACCAATCACGGGAAAATTGAAACTCCAGCTTATGTTCCAGTCATTCATCCAGTCAAACAAACAATTCCTTCTAAAAAAATTAAAGAAATTGGTTTTGATTTAGTGATAACTAATGCATACATTACAAAAAATAGCTATGGTGATGAAGCAATTGAGAAAGGAATTCACAAGATAATTAATTTTGACGGCGGAATAATGACAGATTCTGGAGGTTACCAAGTTCTCGAATACGGAGATGTAGATGTATTGCCACCAGATATGGCAAACTTTGAAAGAGGTATTCTAACTGATTTTGCAATCCCACTTGATAAACCAACAGGATATGGAATGCCAATTAAAAAAGCAGAAGCCTATGTAAAACACACCTTAGATGTTTGTAAACAAACTCTAGAAGATAGTGCAGATAATGGTCAAATTTGGATAGGTCCAATTCAAGGAGGAGAGCATTTTGATCTTGTTGGAAAATCTACAAAAAGTTTGGTCAACATGGGATTTCAAATGCTTGCATTAGGAAGTCCAGTTGAATTTATGGAGTCATATGAATACAGATTATTAGCACAGATGATAGTGGCTGCTAAAAAACAGATGCCACATTCAATTCCCCTACATCTATTTGGCGCAGGGCATCCTCTTACCATACCATTTGCAATAGCTTTAGGATGTGATACTTTTGATTCAGCATCATACATGCTTTATGCAAAACAACTCAGATACATCACAGATGATGGTACACGGTATTTATCAGATATTTCCACATTTCCATGCAATTGTGAAATATGCTCAAAGTATTCACCAGATGAATTTCGCCAATTAGAGGCTACTGAGAAGATCAATCAATTAGCAATTCATAATTTGTATGCAATTAAACTAGAAGTCGACAAAGTAAAACAAGCTATCCATGAAGGAAGATTATGGGAATATGTGATTAAAAAAGCAAGGGCCCATCCAAAGTTATTTGAAATGATTGAAGTTATGACTGAAAATTATGAATTTTTAGGTTTGGGAACTCCTAAATTTAAAGAAAAAGCAATTTTCTTATTCAGTAGAGAGGATCAGTATAGACCAGAAGTTCAATCATTTCATAAAACAGTTAGAAAATTCAAATCAAAGGAAAAAAAATTGATCATAACCAAAGAATCAAGTTCAAAACCAGGATATCTTTCACATGAATATACTAGACTCAAAAAGAAAACCAAAGATTTTAAATCATTTCAAGTTTGTCAATATAACCCACTTTTAGGATTAATACCAATTGAGATTTCAGATATTTTTCCAGCAGCACATCATGAAACTTCTAGAATTAATTTCGAACCAAATGAATTTCCCGTATTTGAGAAAACATGGAACGATTTCTTTGCAAACAATAAATTTTCTGAAATCCATTTTGATAAAGAAGATAAATTTCTAAAATATTTTGTAAAGAGTTTACCAAAAGAGATCAAGAAAAAATCTTTGGTGTAATTAAAAATAAGAAAAAAGAATGTGCTAAAAGATGCTGCTTATAGAGCGGCGTCTTCTGCCCAACCTTTGATGAAGATACCGTTTTTGTGAAGAGGTACTGGTTGTCCAGCAGTGTAATTCATTGGTCTCATCCAAAAGATTGATTTTGTTGGGCATACACCTATGCATGCACCATCAGAAATACATCTCTCTGGGTAGAAAACGAATGCTTTTCCTCTTTTCCAGCCTTCAACAGGTTTTACTCTAAGGACATCAGGACCAAGAGTTGTACAGATTTCTACACATAGTGCACATCCGATACATCTTTGTTCATCAATGTCTGGAAGTATTGCTATTGGCATTACAAAATTAATATCGATTGGTGACTATTTAAACCATGATTGAAATTCATAACCCTGTTATGAAAATGATCGAGCCAAAAAAAAAGTGTAGGGAATCTAGATTAAAAAATTCAAAAAACAAAAAGATAACGTGATGTGCACGTTTATTTTCTCATTGCATCTATTTGACCAGAAGTAACCCAGTCAAGTAGTTCTGCAGAAGAAGGATTTAGGTCTGCTTTCTGATTCATAAGATTGTTTACCCAAATCCAGTTGAGTTGATTTAAGAGTGGTTTGTTTGCTTCATCACCAGCACGTGTCTTAGCGACAACGGCTTGGTCTTGCTGTGCTAACCAATCTGCGAAACTTCTTCCCATGAGGATCGAATCTTAGCTTGCACTAATTAAAGCTTTTGAAGATTCCATGGTAAGCGTAATGATCGGTTCGCCCCTGAGAAGGTTTTAACATAGATAAAAATTCAATTAATTCTTGGATATCAAAGTTTTAGGCGCTGCAAATGAAGTAGGCAGATCAGGATTTTTGGTTAATTGTAATGGGACAAAATTATTGCTTGATTATGGAGTAATGTTTGGAAGAAGAGGCTCCCCACCACAATACCCACTTCATGTAAAGCCCAAAGATCTGGATGCAATCATAATTACTCATGCCCACTTAGATCATTCAGGAAATGTTCCATCTCTTTTTGTGAGTGGAAACACTGACGTATACGCCACACCTCCAACATTTGATCTTTCAAAATTATTGATTAATGATATGTTAAAAATTGAAAAAAATGCACATCCATTTGATTTGCCTGAATTAAATAACATGATGAAGAATGCTAAAGAAATCGGATTCAAACAAAAAGTAACCAAAGGAAATGCAACTTTTGAATTCAGAGAATCAGGTCATGTAATTGGTGGAAGCACAGTATTAGTAGAATCTGAGAAAAAACGTCTTTTCTACACAGGAGATATCAAAACAAATGGATCAAGAATGCTTCGAGAAATGGATATGGATATAGGAGAAATTGATATGTTGATTACTGAGAGTACTTATGCAAAAACAGAGCAAAAGCCAAGAAAAGAATCAGAAGATGAATTAATAGAATTTGCAAACGAAGTAATGGATAGAAAAGGGATTTTATTTATTCCATCATTTTCGGTAGAGCGTTCTCAAGAAATAGCATGTATTTTGAGAAGTTCAAATTTCAAACATAAAATCATCATGGATGGAATGGCACTAAAAGTAAATGAAATAATGTTTAAACATCCAGAATACCTAAGAGATCCCAAAATATTTTCTGAAGCAATCAAAAGTGCAACTGCAATAAGAGAACATGCAGAAAGGAAACGTGCAATGGGTGAACCATGTGTTGTGATATCACCAGCTGGAATGTTAGTTGGAGGAAATGCAGTATATTATTTACAACAACTATCTTTTGATAGTAAAAACGGAATAGCCCTTGTATCGTATCAAGGCGAAGGGACACCAGGTAAAAAATTGCTAGACACAGGAATGGTTTCAACTAGAGGCAAAGATCTCCATGTGAAAGCAGAGGTTAAACAATTTCAATTTTCAGGACATGCAGACAAGAAAGAGTTGTTTGACATGATTAAAAAAATTAAAGGAAACCCAAAGGTGTGGACAGTGCACGGGGATTCAGAATCATGTGAGATTTTTGCTCAAGAAATTCATGAAAAATTTGGTTTTGAAACACATGCACCAGCAGTTAATGAAGAAATAACTGTCTGAGATGCAAAATAATTGCATAATAAATATCGAAAATTCAATTAATAGCGGTCAAGTATTTCTTTGGAGAAAAAATAATGATATCTGGTATGGGGTAAATGGGCAAGATATTTTAAAAATATCAAAATCAGGAACTATCAAATCATATCAAAATCTTAAGACTGATTTTTTTCGAAAAAAAGACAACATTGAGAAAATAATTAAATCAATTTCAAAAGATGAAATTACAAAAAAGGCAGTAAAACAATATCTAGGATTAAGAATTCTAGAACAAGATCCCTTTCAATGTTTGATTTCATTTATAGTATCATCAAACTCTAATATTCAAAAAATAAAAAGTAGTTTAAAAAAAATATCAGAAAAATTTGGCGTTAAAGTAGAATTTGAAAATCAAGAATTTTTTTTGTTTCCCAAACCAGAAAAACTTGCAAATGCAACAGTAGATCAAATTAAAAGTTGTGGGGTCGGATACCGTGCTAGATTTATCAAAGAAGCAGCAAAAATGATAGTGGAAGAACAAATTGATTTCAAATATTTGAAAAAATGTAATTATCAAGAGGCCAAAAAAGAAATTTGTCAAATTCCAGGAGTCGGAAACAAAGTTGCAGATTGTATTTTATTATTTTCATTAAACAAATTAGAATCATTTCCATTAGACAGATGGATGATCAGAATTTTAGAAAAGTATTATTCAGATAAATTTCATCTTGAAACAAAAACAATTACAGAAAAACAATATGAACTTCTTCATGAAAAAATTGTAAACCATTTTGGTCCATTTGCAGGATATGCACAGCAATTTCTCTTTAAAATGGAAAGAGAAAATTACCAGAAAAAGTGGCTGTAAACCCTTAAAATGGCAATTAATTGCATGGTTTTTGGGCCCATAGCTCAGCATGGATAGAGTGCCGGACTTCTAATCCGATGGTCAAGGGATCGAAGCCCTTTGGGCCCGCTTAACAAAATTATTATTCTAATTTGAGAGTAAAAATTTATGAAAGATTTAGAATTCAAATTAAATTCTACAAATATTCATCCAAATTCAGAGATTAAAGGAATGATATCAGTTTCATATCCAGGAAGATATGACGGTGTTGTGATAAATACACAAATTTTGGATTCAAATGAACACATTATTTACAAATCATATAATGGAAAAAAAATATCACAGAATGTTTCAAGATTATTTATCAACAAAGATGTCATGCCAGATGATAAAGCAGAATTTACTGCATTGATTGATTTTGAACCAAGTCAAGAATATGAAGTAAAATTTAGAGTGTCAATTATAGAACAGCATAAAGAAATTGAAAGTCAAATAATTTTTGCAAAATATTCAGTTTAGAATCTACTTTTTTCTACTGTAATTGAACCAGTCATCCATGGATGAGGTTGGCAATGATAGTGTACTTCTTGAGGTTCAGTAAATAAAAAGTCGTACGTATCTCCTGGTTTTAGAACACCAGTTGAACCAAAGTCTCCACTATAACCATCTGCATGACGGTGATCAGGAGTAACAGTATGAGCAGTATCATCATTATTGGTCCATCTTACATTATTCGTAAAGGTCAACAGTACAGTTGGATCATTTGGAACATAATTCTCATTGCCCTCAATAACGGCACCTGGAACAATATCAATTATGAAAAATTCTTCTTCTGGATGTAAAATATGATCAGCAACAGAGGGTTTTGCCATAGATTCAGGAAGATAAAATGAAGTATAAAATACAACAGAGGCAGACATTCCGATAATTAATGCAATCATTCCAATACCGTATGCATGACTTGATGTTGGAGTACTCATTATTTTTTCACTCCATCAAGATCATTAGAACCAACATTTGAATTGTTGTTTGTGTCAACTCCCATATCTGCTTGAGTTTTTGGTGTAGACACCTCAGGTGCCAATTCTTTTGGATTTGGCTTTGAATCAGATGTTGTTTCACCTTCTGGAAGTTTATTTTGTTCTACAGGGACTTCAGGTTCTACCAGTTTTGGTCGCTCTTCAACTACAGGTATCGGAGCTGGTGGTGGAGCATTCTTTTGTTGACTCATTGCATATCTGTACACGTGGAAGAATGCAGCAAACACTAACAAGATAATTCCTATAAAGAACAAAGAGATATTCTTCATTCCTATCAAAGCTGCATTATATGCTGCAATGTTTAAGAATACTTGGAATGCCAAAAGTGCAACTAGTAACCAGTTAATCCATTTTTCAGATAGATTAATCGTAGCTACTTTTTGAGGACCATTACTTTTTGCAAGTTTTGATTTTCTTTCAGCTTCATTTGCAAGTTTTATCATCATGTAAGTAAATCCAAATCCTAGAGGTACTAACAATATCATTGTTGAATAGAAGAATAATGGATCAATTACCAAACGCTCAACTAATGGCATTGAAATGTCAGGTGAGATATAGAATCCCCAGTATGTAGTAACCATAATTTGAGCAAGACTGGTAATACCAAATGCAGTAATTATTGGTCTATCTCTCCATGAGAATTTCTTGTATCTATCAATAAATGGAATTAACACGAACGATATAATGAACAACAACGGCCAGAGTAAACCTGTAACAAATTTGTCATATTGTGTCCTCATGAATGCATAGATTCCTGTAAGATACCATTCAGGAACTGTGACACCTGGCGGCACTGTCGGTTCAAACTTGAATCCCATATCAATTGGGAAGACACCTCCAGTGATCAAAATAGCACCACCAATTGCCATAACCATTGGAACATCAAATACCAAGAATCTTGGGAAGTGTACTGCCATCAATCCTAGCATTACAATAGGTAACAAGAACACATGTTGAGCATAGAATCTTAATACAAAGTCCGAGAACCCACTACCCAACGCCGCATCACGAATTGTCGGTCCAACAACAGGAATGGAAGTTGTCAGTGACGCCGCAATACTAATCGCAAGTTCCGCTCTTTCACTAAATATAACATCATATCCTGTAAATGCTTCAAGAATTGTAACGGTACCAAGAATGACACCAGTCATCCACAAAACTTCATTTCTAATTTTGTATCTTCCACTAAAGTATTGATAATACATGTGAAGAACAGCTAAAAGGACCATAGCGTTTGAGCCATGATAGTGAATGTTTCTAATGTGAAAACCAAATGGGACATCGTCGTTAATGAATTTAACACTGTCCCAAGCTCTATCAAGAATTGGTTGATAGTAAAACATCAGCAGAGCTCCTGTAATTCCAAGAATTATGAAAACAATGAATGTAAGCATTCCTAAAAATCCAAACGGACTTACAAATCTTGCAGGGAATGAAAATTTAATTGCAGTAAAAATAGTTCGGTCTACCCCATCCCAGAGCCAATAAAGGAATGCTACAACCCCAGTTCTTCTCTCAAGCGAAACGGCCATATCCAATTACTCCATTATCATTTGCATTAAACTTTGGCGGCATGATGAATACAAAACCGTCTGAATCAATATCTAAAGTTAATTTTGGTAAAGTGTTTGATGGTGCAGCTTGCACTGATGCAGGACCAACAAATGCTATTCCAGTCATCGGATCATACATACTACCATGACAAGGGCATTCACCTCTTTTTCTGCCCTCATCTGGCCAATATTTCCACAAACACCAAAGATGTAAACAAATCATACTATAAGCTCGTATAGCAGAAGTATCTTTTTTTCCTCCACCTAATTCTTCAGGTAGTCTAATGAATTGCCATTTACGAAAAGCTTCTGCATCAAGTGCAGCATCTCCAGTTGCAGGATATGTGATAACTTCAGCATGATTAACAGGATAAGTATTGATATTAGCTTGAGTGCCATCAGGTAAAATTACTGGAACTCTTTCAAGGGATGCCTGATTTGGATTTGGCATGAAATTACCAAATGGGACAAATGGAGCAAATGCTAATCCAGTGCCTGCAGCACCAATTAATTTTAGAAAGTCTCTTCGAGATAGTCCAGACTTTTTTGTCCCCAACTCTGACATTCAGCTCTCGTACTCGGCAAATTGCTTATAAACCTTGTTCAGTTATTTAGGAGGTTTTTTGTCTCATGATAAAAATCAAAATAATTCCGATCGCAATTCCAATGACAATACCAATTCCAATTCCAAGACTGAATGTGGGTTCAGAAAGTGTATTTGCTGTATCTTTAGATACAGTAATTGTTTCAGATTTTATTTCAGAATCATCATTTGAATTATTTAAAAATAATTCAGTCCCCATAGATTGCTGTTGATTATCTAGAATCATTTCAGGGGAAATATGTGTAAATTTGGCTACAAGTGTTATCGGTTCAGTAGTTGATGAACCACCAAATAAAGTTGAATGTGTCAAAAGGGTGTATGTTCCAGTTTGGTTAATTGGAACATAAAGAACTGTTGATGTGTCATCTTTGTTTTTTACTGGAAAAAATCCACCACCTTGACTAAAGATAGAACTGCCAAGCCAATCAAGTGAAACCCATTTAAGAAAATGTCCAAAGACACCAGATGGAACATTAGTCTGTATTATCTGTCCTGATGGATCCATTACAAATACAGATAGATTTGTGTCATCGCTAGTCCATGAAATCTCTATTGCAGCAGAATTAATTGATTCGTTTTGAATGTCAAAATAGTATTGTCTCCAATCACCAGCCATATAGCGATTAGCCATATCAAATGCACCCTTTGTGTATCCATTTCCATAAAGTACATCGTCACTTTGTATGCCTTGTATCAAAATTGTAGAATCATTTTCTACTATAGGCTGTTTAATTACAAAAGATACTGGAGCATTTACAACATGTCTATTACTTTCAAAAGTTAAAAATCCTTGATACACGCCAGTTTGAAAATCATTTGGAGTAACTAATGTTACATCAACAGTGGATGATTTTTTTGGAGGTACAGAAATTGTTTCAGATTCAGACCATAGTAAAGACCATTTTTCTTTTTCATAATGACTAGCAGATATTGTATAGTCCATAGAAGTGGAATTTTGTTTGGTATCCCCTAGCCAATATGAATATCTTGTAGGTACAGGATAAACTCCAACTAGAGGTATGCCTTCAAATTTTTCATTGGGTTCTGAAACTCTGAGTTCCTGAACAGTTCCCCAAGAACCAGCTCTGTTAACCATAGATAATTCATTGCTAGTGATTTTTGTGTCATTATTGTTATCAATCCAATCATAAAGATACAATGATGCGATTTTAAGATCATCTGCATAAACATCTGAAGTATTATTCATGAAATCATCAAATTGAAAATTTACATTTAATATCATTAGTGATGATTCATCAGGGATTGGATCATCCCCATCAAAAAATGTTAAAAGTTTGTTTGAATTCCCAAATTCAGAGAGTTTTACATAGTTTGGAGCAAATGTTCCCGTATCATTTAGAATAGAATCTTGTTGTTGTACAATTGTTGTTCCATTAAACTTAGTTTTGGATATTAAAGAAAGAGTTTGGGGATTTACATTAATTGTTAGTGTCTCATTAGCAGGATTGTCAACAGTAAAAGTGGTTGTAGTTCTTTCTCCTGGAAGCAGTTGCCCTGCAAACCAACTTGTCATAGGAAATGAATGTGACGGAAGATGAAACTTTTCAAAACCAATTGATGTGGAATTTATTTTTTCTATTGCAGGTTCAAGAATTTTTTTGATATTATCATAGGAATCATCATTGTAAACTATGAAAACTCCATTTTTGCCATTGACATAATCTAGAGCAGATTCTGTGTTTACCAGTCCAGACCCTTGAGTTAATGGATCATTGTAAAGATCAGTTGCAGTAGACATTAGAATATTTTTAATCAAAAAGGAATCATAGTCTTTTGATTGTTTTTTCATCTCTTCAATTAGGATTGCCGCACTACCAGATACGATAGGGGCAGCCATGCTAGTACCGCCAAACAATGAAAAAGATTCATCTTTAGAGTCTTTGTTGACTTTTAAAATATTTGAAGGTACAAATCCGTGTGCGCCAATACTCATAACATCAGGTTTTGGATCTCCAATGATTCCAGGGCCTCTACTAGAAAAATCAACTACATGGTTTGAATGAATGGTTGTATTTCCAAATCGTGGTTGATCTTTGAAAGGACCATAACCTACAAAGACATTGTTTGTGGTAGCCCCTACTGAAATTCCAAATGGTGATGCATTTGGCAATCCAATTGTTCCATAACCATGACCAGAGTTTCCTGCACTTGAAACTATTGTAACACCAGGATAATCATCATCCAAAGAATTAGGAGTTGCCAATACACTCAGAATTAATGATAGAACATCCATTCCAGGTGATGCATTAAACGAAGGGAAATTTGATACCCCCCAACTGTTAGAAATGATATCAACTCGAGGTTTGCCTGAAAATTTCCAATCGTGATCTTTATTTTCAAACCCTGCAGACCACAACCAAGCATATACAGTATCACCAAACCACAATGCCTTTACTGGAACAATCTTTGCATCAGGTGCAACACCAGTGATAGAATATTTTTTTGAATTGTTGTAGATATCATAAGTTTCTTGACCACGTGAAGTAATTGATGCAGCACTTGAAGTTCCATGTCCCATAAAATCAGTCATCATACCAAAGAAGTCACCATCAGGATCTAATGGAGGTAACAGAGTTCCATTGATTGCATTTAGAGTATCATGAATGTCAGTAGAATTTTTTTCAATTACACCATAAACATCAAGAACTTGAGCACCAAATGTTCCAGCACTGTAGTCATTTTTGCCATCACCATTTGAATCATAAACTAAGAATTCTTTTCCACTTCCTAATACAATTGGTTTTTCATCAGTAAAATCAAAATCATAGTTTGCTTTTTTTCCAGATTCTAAATCAAAGCGCGTATAATCCTCCCAAGAAGTACTTAGATCAGGAATAATTGTATCATATACGCCAGGAGTAAAAGAATCAACTACCAGCACTGGAACAACTTGTATTCGAGCTAACGGACCACTTAGTCCTCCCTGATAAATTACACCAAGATGATAAATTCCACTTTTTGATTTTATATAATTTCGATTATCATCACCAATTTTCATATCATTTGTAAGAGTCCCGTTAAAAACAATCGAGGTTCCTACTTGTGGGAAAAAGGAATTATAGATTGGGATATCAGTCCCATCACCACCCTGAGATATATCAAGAAATACCCCATCACGTGTAACATATGCAGAAGATTTCATATCTGAAGGAATTGGTTTGCTATAATTTCGAATTATTTCATTTTCATCAATGTATGCAAAAAAAGTTGCATTTGTTAGTACGATTCCTTGTCCGTCAGGATCAAGCATTATCGGATGATTGATCTCATTTCTTGCAAGAGAATGTTGAATATCAGGATTTGAAAAATCAACACCTGTATCTACAATGGCAATTACAGTTCCAACACCTGTTGAGTTGTATTTTGTTTTAGCCAAATTTGAGCCGGTGATATCACCAATTCTAGAAATATCTGTAATTTGATCATGTGTAGAATGAAAATCCAGTTTAGAGTCCTCTATAACATAGTAGCCCTGTGAAATTAAATTTGATGCTGAAGATTCAGAGAGAACAGAGACTGAAAAGAATCCATCATCAGATTGAATTCCATAGATTGAATTAGATTTTAAAAAATCATTTTTCTCTAAATTATTACCAAAAATTAAATATCTTTTAAAATCATTTTCAATGAAAAAATCTGAATCAATTTGTACAATGTCAGAATTGAATGTAAATTTGTTTTCAGTTTCAACAATGTTGTTTAAATCAGCAGGAAGAAATGCATGTGAACTACTAATCATGGGTGAAAAAAGCAGTATTAAAAAGAAGATAGCCGCTTTGGGCATTAGTTAATTTTTTATTCTTATGTTATTATAACTATCTTCTTCTAGCAAGAATTGCAATTTGTAGTGCAACAATTAGTCCAATTGATGCTATGATTGGTAACAATAATGCATTAAGTTGAGCAGAAGATTCACTGATAGATTTTGCAGAAAGTGCAAAAGTCCCTATATTTTCATCGATTTGAGTACTGGCATATTTCAAGGTTGTATCAAATCCTTTAATTTCAGATTTTAAAACATCTAGCTGACCAGATGTTTCATCTAAAATAGAATTTAGCTTAACTATTTGATCTGAAATTCCTCCAAGATCCTGACTTAGAACATTAGTAGCTGCTGAACCATGAGATGTGGTTCCTTGACTAAATGCAACAACATGAAATACATGTGTTCCCTCTTCTATAGGAGTATAATCAACATAGTACAATCCCTGATGTAGTGTTTTAAATGAATCAGTTAGCGTTACAGATATTCCAGATGGAAGATGAACATGTGTAGTGCCCAATAATTTAGCAGGTTCATTTCCTATCAAAAGACCATCACTAGTAGTTTGAACAAACACTCGAATTGGCTGACTTATTGCAGCAGTTTCAGGAGCAAATACCAGAGTACTGACATGTCTTTCTACAGGTACATCAAGTAGATCCGTTGTAGATGAAAATTTAATATCAATTTTTTGAGATAGACCATTTTGTTCTGTACTAATTACCTCAATAGTATATGTTCCATATGGAAAATTAGTTGACGGTTCGGGCCAGGTTAGCAATCCATAATTAAACGAGCCATCAGTGTTAGTTGTTAATTGATCAAACTTTGCAATGGATTCATCTGGGGCAAAAATTCTAAGAATCAGATTTTCTTCAGGTAATCCTTTACCGTAAACTTGTAAAGTATGCTCAGGAGCGTAGACTTTGCTATTTGTAGATAGTTCAAGTTCTGAAAATGAATTTGGAATACTCATAAGCATTATTACAAAAAATATAGAAAGTAAAATTTGAAATTTCAATTTAATTAATTGTTATAGTTCTCCTAGATATTACTTGTGAAAAAATTGTGCATAACTTTCGTTAAGAGGTATTCAAAAAAAAGAAAAAAAGGAAAATTAGAACTAGTTTCTTACTTATTGTACAGTTACGGTTGTACTGACTGGTGGTGATAATGCCGTTGGATTATCTACTGATTCCCATACAAATGCAGTTGCTGTGTAAGTTCCTGCTTGTGTTGGAATCCATGATAATGCCGGGCTGAATGATTGACCAGCAGATAGTGAACCTGTAATCCATGCGAGTGATACTGTGACACCATTGCCATCCTGGATCTGTACCAAGTATGCGAATGATTGCTCTCTATCCTGACCATTTGCTAAGTCAGCGCTGATTTGTACCTGTTGGTCAACGGATACAGCATCTAAGCTGTTACCGAATGCATCAACGGTTCTCAAGTTAGCAGCTGGTGCTCTCTCG
>JACNFR010000083.1 GCA_014384555.1 Candidatus Nitrosopumilus sp.
AATCCCCAATGCAAGATGGAGCAGGTACTTCAGGGTTAACAAATTTGTTTGATTCAATTATAGGTGAAGAAAAATTTGTTGAGAAAAAACTAACAGTGCAAAAAATGGATGAAGTTATAATTAGAAGCAGAGAGTCAATGCACTATTATGAGATTTACAAGAAATTATTTGGAACCCCAAAAGAATCCAAATCAGAAGAAAAATGCCCATATTGTAAACACGATACAGGAAAATCAAAATTTTGTAGAATGTGCGGAGCCTTTCCCATCTAGTTATTTTTGTACTTGCGTGGTTTTTTGATAAAAATTTTTCTACATCCATTACAACAAAAATAGAATTTCTTCCCATCATGATCATGAAGCAATGCTAAATCTTCATCAAGTTCAATTCCACAAACAGGATCTACTGGCATAAATTTTTCACAGTTAATTTCTATTTATAGATTCAGCTAAAGAAAAACCAGAGTCAAATAATTATAGAATTTTTTGAGTTTCTGAGATAATTTCAGTCACAGGGGATGAATGATCAACTTTCAACCTAACCTTACTGGAATTACGCAACGAGATGATTGATTCAATTTCTCCAGATTTGCCAAAAAATTCTTCTTTTCCAAAACATTTCTCACAAACGAACCATTCATTGGGAATTTTGTTAAGAGTAGTTGGTTTGTAGGTTATTTTGTATATTGGAGAATGTTCATCATCGCAATTATTCATACTGTTAATTCCAGAGTTTGTGATTTTATTTTATGTGTGACATCAGAAGTGATTTTTAAAATATATTCAATGTCAGAAGGAGTCAAATCATCTTGTCTTTGATCAAATGAATTTTGTACAATAAAGCCAATTTCTTTTGTCAATTCAGACATTGCCAAATAATCAGAATCTAATTTTTCATCAAATTGCATGTAAAGAAATTTTAATTTTATAATTAATTAATAAGATCATAATGTCCCAAAAATGGAAATAAAATAGACTTAAGATTGAACAATTTTGAGAATTTTTTTGGGCAATGAACCATAATCAGTGTCAGGTTCTGATACGACATACAAAATGTCATCATTGATGATTACACTGATTGCCAGTGCACGTTCACGAGATGCCATTGCAAAGTTAACAGGTCCAAGTTGTTTATCAAACTCTTTTCTCATTTTAACACGTAATGCAAGCTCCATGAAAATCATTTCGTCATCTTTTTCACTTTCCAGAGGTTCAACATTTTCTTTCATGCCACCTGCAACTAAACGACCACGTTCATTGATAACACCTGCAAATCTAATTTTAGGGTCAATCGTTAATATTGAATTACAGATTTTTAAATAATCATAAATTTTTGCAGACAAATTACTATGTGAACTAAAATTCACTCATTTATTATCTTTATACGGAATTTTGAGGCTGACAATGAAAAAATCTACGAAGTCAGTTTTTTCACCAATGTAAGAAATTCATCTTCAGACATTGGAGCGATGTTTAGGATTTCAAGATTTTCATACACATGCTCAGCAGATTTCTGACCCACCAGTGGAGCTAAAACCCCAGGAGTTGAGCGAATAAATTGTAAAGCACGTAAAGAGGGTTTTAGATTATCAAATTCAGGCATCACTCCAGGTTGCAGCAATCGTCCTTGCATGAAAGGAACACTAGTGAAAATACCAACACCCAAACGTACTGCGGCCTCTAAAAGAGACACATGTTCAGTTCCAAGGGATTGATTTTTTGCAAGTAAAGCCTGATCATAGTTCATGTTGTATGGTAATTGAACAAATCTAAAACCATGATTATCTCCACCAACTTCTTTTGCCATGTTGACTATGTCCTCTAGTGAAAGATACTGAGGATTGTCAGGTGTAACTCTGAAGCATTCCCAGGTAGCCATACCATAGAATTTAATTTTGTCTTCTTTTCTTTTTTGTTCGTATAATTCAAAAACTAATTTTAAATTTTCTAAAAATTTTTCTTTAGATACATCTTTGATTTGTCCTTCAATTCCATTATGAAGGTACATTAAATCAATACATTCAACATTTAGATTTTTTAGACTTCTATCTAATTGATCTGAAAGGTATGGTACAGTCATGCAATGATATCCGGATGTAACATCACCTTCTTTGATTACGCCTTTTTGAGAATACTCTTCTTTTACATATTCCCAGAAACCAAGTTCAACATCAGCATCATTAGTAACATAGCCATTTTTTGAACTTATGAAAATTTGATCACGAGTAATTTTACCATCATCAATTAATTCAGAGATTGCCTTTCCAACAGAGCGCTCAGCCTTTTGGGAACGATAGTTTATTGCAGTATCTATAACATTGACTCCAGATAAGATAGATTGTTTTACTGCACTTGTAACTAATTCATCAGTTTTGGCATCTGCATCTCCAAGATATGTTCCAACACCTACATTTGAGAGATGAAGATTTTCAAAACTCTTAAAATTATTATGATTTACACCTGAATTTTCAACAAATTTTCTAGTACCTTCAGAACTAACACATCCAGAAATCATAATCTTCATAGATAATTACTAAATTTATGTCTAGGGCATCATAATGGAATTAAAAATCCAAGTACAAACAAAGTGCCAGTAATTCTACCAAACATCAAAGTTGAAGACATGTATGGAATAAGGGCATTAATTGAATCATAATTTTTCTGCAAACCAAGACCAGATTTGATCATTAATGGAAAGCTAAAAAAAGTAATCAATGATAAAACAGGGAAAAGATTTGTTGAAACACCAATAATTATTGCAACATAAGATATCAGAGGAAAAATCCAGAATAATTTTGAGGCTTTTTGTTTACCAACAACGATTACCAAGGTTTTTCGCCCTTTAGATTTATCCGCATCATGATCAGGAAAAGACGCGATAAAAAGTACCAATGAAGACAGTGATCCGACAACAATTCCCGCAAGAATAGATTCAATAGAAATTTGACCAGACTGAATGAAAAATGCACCAATGACAATCATGCAACCCTTTACAGCAACAAAGAACTCACCTAACCCTGAATCTACAATTTTGGTAGAATAGAAATAGATAGATAAAATTGCAAATCCCAAAATTATTGCTATTGTAATTCCATCAGTAATTACAAAGTATCCCCCAATGATAGTACCCATAATCAAAAATGCAATTCCTGCACGATAAACAGAGGATGGTTTGAGTAATCCTTCAGGCAACACACCAGTGCCACCACTCATTTTTGTTCTTGTTGTTTTAGTATCAATACCTCGTTTGAAATCCCAAAAATCATTTAGTAAATCAACACTCGCGTGAAGTGCCATCACACCTGCAAATGTCAAAACTGCATCAAACACATCCAGGGAAGAATTTTGCCACCAATTTAGTGACAAGGCTACTGAAACTGCAATTACTGATGCCAATAGGAATCGTACACGGATAACACGAAGCCATACGGACAACATACGATATCATTAATTTTTCAGTATAATATTCATGAGTTTAGGAACAAGACGTGTTTATATCGAAATCAAATAAAAATCAAATGTGATTTTAGGAAAAATTTTAGAAAATGACAAAAAAATTGAATTGAAAATAGGGATTCATTGTACAAAATGCGGCAAACAGGTTCCAGGAGGAATAAAAACAGGAGAGAAATTTTCCAAAACGGATGAATTTAAAATAGAGTTAGATGAATTTATGAAAAATTATCTTTGCGGTATTTGCAGAGATAAAAAACGAACTAAAGAATCAAAGAATTAAAGTTCCTCTTCCTCTCCCCATTCTTCTTCAAGATTGGTCTTAGTTTTTCTCAAGAACATGAATACCACAACACCCACCATCAAAATTCCGCCAACTACAATATAGATAATCCATTCAGGTAATTCCAAATCAATGGAGTCAAATACTTTGTCAGGGGCATCGACACTTACTGTGAATGACTCTCTACCTTCTGCATAACCTTCAGCTGTTGCAATTATATCAAATGAAATGTTTGGCCCTTCAAATGCAGTTATACTAACAATCGCACTGCCATCTGAACTTGTTCTTACAACATCAGGAGTTACAGTCACAGTTTCATCAGTGATTATTTTTATGGATGCACCTGAAACAGAATCTGCATTTTCATCATCTACAAACAATCTAAATTCAACGGGTTGGTTTACAGGAATTTCTTCAGACAAACCTCCAGTAAAAACTTGCAATTGGGTTTGAGATGAAGCAGTGTTTATTATCGTAGAAGTTCCATTCACTCCTTTTGCACTTGCAGAAATAATTGACTCTCCAACAACACCGGTGGTTTTAATTGAAAACGCGGCATATGATGAACCAGCAGAAATTACAGGATCATCTAAAATTTGTACGACATTATCTTTAGAAGACATAATTTTAGATTTTACATCCAATTTTGGAATAACAGGATTGCCTTGTAGATCAACTAATTGAACGATTCCCATATTTTGCTCATGTTCCGAATTAATTTTTTGGACAGGTAATGAAACTTTCATTTGAGATGTAGGGTGAGTAATGAAATTCATACTTCCTTCCAAATCTAAATTTGCATTTTCTCCAATAGGCTCAACAATGAGAGTGATTTCAGTTTCAGATTCAGAAATATCAAAAGAATCACTCTTCAATTGAGTAAATGTAAACGAACTATCCTTTTCAATTTCAACTAAGCCATTGGTAGGGGTTATCAAATATTTTCCAGTTTCCTTCATGATTTTTGGTCGTTCTTTTGCATCAAGTGCAATCAAAGCAATCACCAAAAATAACATATGAAACTAGAATTAGAAATGAAATCGCATCACAAGGCTGGATTAGTGCAGGCTAGTCATTTCATTAATTGAAAATAAGCAATATTAAAATCAAAACAAAAAATAGAAAATTTAGATTCTATAATAAATCACAAAAATTTAGGCACGAAATAACTCTAAAATCACATCAAATTTTCAAATGTAGTAATTTGTAGTTAATTGTATACGTTTGAACGATCAGTCTTTTATGCCAAAATTCGATCATTACCATTAATGGGAATTACCGCAGATACTATGCAATTAGGAACATATCCAGTCGATAAGACAAATTTCGAGGAGGTTCGAGACGCACTAGTTTCATTTGGATTGACACCAAACCAAAGCAAGGTATTTTTCTATTTGGGAAAAATAGGTGCAAAAACTGCATCAGATATCGCAAAAGCAGTAAACATTCCAAGAAGTGAAACATATCATTTACTTACAGCACTTCAAAACAAAGGAATCGTAGAAGCATCATTTCAACACCCAATCCAATTTACAGCATTGAGCATCAAAGATGCAGTTAATCTACTAATTAGTACTGAAACTGAACGTCTAAACAAGCTCAAAAAATCAGGTCCAGAATTAGAGCAAATGTGGGAAAAAATACCAGGGGCCACATCAAATGAAGAAGAAGAAAATGAAGAGAAATTCAAAGTTTTGCAAGGAGGTAATCAAGTCAATAGTAAAATTTTCGATATGATTCTTAATGCTAAAAAAGAATGCAGAGTTTTAGGTTCTGAAAAAGATTTCATTAAATTCTATCATGCAAATTTTTTAGATGCATTAGAAGAACAAAAAATAGATTTTAAATTATTAACTTCAATAACTGAAAAATCAAAAGGAATTTTGGACAATATTGATAAAACAAAAATTAAAAAATTATCTTCATCAGTAAAAGAGAACTTGTGCTTTTTGATCAAAGATGACGATGAAGTTTTATTCTTTATCAAAAATGAAGGGAATAATAAAGAGATGCGAGCAATATGGACAAATTCTGAAACCATCATCTATTCCAAAGCATTATTGTTTAACAACCTCTGGTCAAAAACAAAATTAGATGAGGAGATATTCAATGAGTAGATGTAGTTGTGGATATGCTACAAAATGTCAAGATGAATTTTGTAATCATCTGGCAGAATCTTGGAATGATCTAAGAGTTAATCATGAAATCAAATTATTAAACCAATGAATCATCGTCAACTTCAATTGGTTTTCGTCCCATAAAACCAGAGTCTTTTTCATGCCAAAATTTGATTTCAGTTTCACCATATTTCCAACATAGCCAAACTTCTTCTTCAAATCGTTTTGAAGGGAAATCCAACAGGCCTTGTTCTATACTTTTGACAACAACACCTGTATTTTCCAATATTTCAACAGATTCATAAAATTTAGTAATTGCAGAATTTAGGCTTTGTTTAAGAGTCACATAAGATTCAAAAGAATTGGTAGTTGAGATGCTCATCTGTAATTCATGCTCTATTTTCTTTACTTCAGTATTTTTTGCCAAAGCATACTCAAATTTTTTTATTACATCAGGCAAAATATCATTTGCCTCATTTGTGGTAAAAAAAGAGAACATATGTACTCCTTAGAAACACGGATTAAAAATCTTAGGTGCAAATGCTGATTTTATCTACAAATTACAATTGTACTAGTCTCCAATTCATCAACTCTGTCTTTTAATTTTTAAATTTTAGAATTTTTTCAATATTATTTATGACAATCACAACCACAACTGGTTGGAATGCATCTATGAATTTTACAATCCCTACACCCTTTACTCCGACCACTTTTCACTCTCAACCATTCTTTATCCAATCAGTAGTTCACAAAATCCTAAATTTTATACGAACTTAAGCATATGGTCTGTTCTTAATTCATAACGAACCACAATAGAATCTTTTTTCTGAAATTTATCAAAAGTGAGATTGAAAGAACTGAAGAGGTCCTTCCAATCTCATGAAGAATGGAGAATCCGTTCTTCATTATTGCGTTTTGATTACCCGATTTGGTAATCGCGATTTTTGGAATCACGCAACGAATTACAAGTATGGGGATGTAAAAACTAGAGGATTTGCCAGGTGCAGATTTATTAAGAAATATTTCAAAGGTATTGTATGAGTGAAGATCAATTAGAAGAAATAATTTTACAAACAATTAACGGAGCTGTTGCAACAATTCCTGCATATTTGGAAGAAATAAGCCAAAATAAAGAAACGCTCAAGGTAGAAAATCCGAAAGAGTTTGTTTATGGAATTGTAATGGGGATGGCACTTGGAATGAGTGGTGCAATTCTTAGTGCACAAAAAGAGATGCCCACAGCTGAAGACCAAATCAAAGTCAGAGATATAGTATACAAACACATTCCAGAAATAAGAGAACGAATTTTTAATTGATAAAATTCAATCAGAAAGAAATAGAGTTTCTAAACATACTGGAAGAGGCAAGAATTGCAACATCACATAATGATATTCCACATGTTAAACCAGTGTCATTCGTCAAGATCCGCAATAACGTAATAATTGCAACAGACTACAATACACGAACATACACCAATATCAAATTTAATCACAATGTTGGAATTGTGATTGACATTTACAAGTCAGGAGAACACAAAGCAATATGCATTCAAGGTAAAGCAGAAATTGTTGAAAATGGAAAAGAATTTCAGGAATTTTATGATATATTTTATAAAAAATTTCTATGGGTCAGAAAAGAACCATGGAAAGAAAACGAAGCACCTTTTTTGAAAATTATTACTAATACAAAAATTAGTTGGGGATTAGATTAGATTGAAATTTTCTGTTCGATTTGAGAAAGTAGTGTCTGAACAGAAATAGGTTTTCTTAGAACACAACGTATCCCCAATTTCAATAATTCTTGTTCTTGAGTAGGACTCATAGAAAGTCCACTGACGATAACAACTTTAGATAGTTCTGAAGGTTTCCGAAATTTTAAATCTAAAAGAAAGTCAACACCACTGTATTTTGGCATACACATGTCAAGTAAAATTAAATCATATTCCTTGTAAACTGCCAACTCCAATCCAGCTCTACCATCCAATATGCTATCAAAATCATAATTTTTGCTAGATAAAATATCTGCAAATATTCTACTTATTTCAGGAGTATCTTCAATATGAAGAATTTTCATATTATATGAAATACACTAGAATTGATAAGAACAAGTTTGCCCATTTGAACAAACTTTTGGATTTAAAATTAAAACCCGATCAAAAATGAATAAACAAAGATATAGAATTATTCTAAATCATTATTTTCTTTAATCATTTTACAATCATTAATCCAATTTTGAACATCAGTGATTACACTAGATTGTAATGATTTTGTATGAAACCAACAAAGAACATCATTTGAAAGACATTTGGGACATTGAGTAATCTCTTTTATCGATACAGATATCTCAGATTGTACAAATGGGTTTTTATCAAATTGATATTTCAATAAATATTCCATAATATTATGACATTTATCAAAATGTAATTCAACAAGTAGACAACATTTTTTAAGAATTCCCAAAAATGGGATTAGCAATATAAGAAAATCATATTAAGTATGAATATATGAAAAGGAACAGGCAAAATGATGAATTGGAGGCACACCCATGGTTAACTGTATTGTAATAGATGATGATCAAAATATTCTAGATATGTTTTGTGATTTTCTAGAGGTGCTCAAAATAGAGGTTCTCGCTACAGGAAATAATGGGAAAATGGCTGTAGAGTTGTATGAAAAACATACTCCAGACATTGTTTTTACAGACTTGGCCATGCCAAAATATGATGGAGTGTATGCTGTTGAAAATATCAAAGACAAAAATCAAAATGCCAAAATAATTGTAATTACAGCAAATTCAAATAATTATCAAATGAATCTTTTTGAATTGTTGAACATACCTGTAATATCAAAGCCTTTTGGTGTTAATGTGTTAAAGCAAGCCATTTCAGATATTTCTGAAAATGAAAATACAGTACCTAAATCATTTAAAATCAAATACAGATTCAAAGATGAACACGAACATTATTCATGCACGGTAAACTATGATCAATATAGAAATTTCAAAAAATTAGACATAATACAGGAATGTGAAATAGTGAATAGCAATAATGAAAACATTGAATCAGAAAAAGAAATGGAAGATGCACTTGACTTGGCAACACAAAAAAACACTAATAAAATTCGTGATTTATCGGAGATTTTAACCACATGAGTGATATTGATCAATTATTTGCATCAGCCCTTAAACAAATAATTAAAGAAAATCTTGGAGACACTACATTTCGTAGCATACAGAATAGATTATTTGAGAAACATGGTATATCCATTACACAATCAATAAAAGAATTTGAAAAACTAGACTCTGTTTTGACTGAATTTTTTGGATCTGGTGCAAAAGGTTTAGAAAAAAAATTCCTAGACAGTATTTGCAGTATCAAATCAAAAGAAGACAGAATTGAAAAAAGATTTACAATTTTGAATCCATCCATCAATCAATCAATCTTAAAAGCATTCAGCGATGACGAAATGTCAAAAATTCTAAATGCATCAATTGGGGAGCCGTGGACTATTTCAGAAATTTTAGAAAAATTAGACATTCCACAGACATCAGGATATAGAAAAATCAATTTGCTAATTAAAGAAGGATTATTGATTAAAACTGGGCATGAATTTACAGAAAATAGACGGAGTGTGTACAAATACAAATCATTATTTGATAATGTGAACATTGACTTTAACAACAAAGTAACAGTGAATGTTCAATTTACACCAGAAGTCATCAAAGACAGTGTCATCCTTCAGACAATTTATGGTAAATAAATTTACGAGATAAAATTGACATAATTTTTTCTGGAACTTTATTAATAATTCTTAAAAACAAATAAAGGCAGAGAACAAAAAATAGTTAGAAATGAGCAATAAAATAAAGTGTTCACACATCCTAGTTGAAAAACAAAGTGAATCATTAGCAATTTTAGAAAAAATCAAAAGCGGTGAAAAATTTGGAAATTTAGCCAAAGAATTTTCAACAGACAAAGGTAGTGGGAAAAAAGAAGGAAGTTTGGGATATTTTACAAAAGGAATGATGGTCAAACCATTTGAAGATGCAGCATTCAAACTTCAGGTTGGAGAAATTTCTGAACCAATAAAAACTGAATTCGGATACCACATAATCAAAAGATTTGCATAATTATTTAGATGACTTTGATTTTTTTATCTTATCAAAATCATCATTAATTTTCTGACTAATTTTTTTAAAATCTTCACGGATTTCCTTATGAAGTTTTTTTTCTTTTTGAACTAAATCTTTCATTTCTTTTGATTTGTCAGGGCTTGCCAACAAATTATGATGAAAAAAAGGAGTTTAGAAGGACATTATCAATTTCAACACCTAAAAAACCAAAATAAAATACACAACATTTTTTGCAGTTATTAATTTGAGTAGATCATGGTACTTACAATTGAAATGTTGGATGAAATTTTGGATTATTTGGACAAATCATTAGAAAAATTAGCAAATGAGACATTTAAGAATTTGGAGATAGAGGGAGGATTACCAGGAATAGAGAATTTCCTTCAAAACCAGTTCGATATCAGATTGGAGAACATGCTTGTTGTTAAAAAAAGCAGCATTCATCATCTAGAGTCAGGAATGAAAAATAAAGTGATTCAAAGGAAGCAGATGATTCTTGACAAAGTATCTACCCAGTACAAAAATTAGATAAACGCATCCAACCCTTGTTTTTTAGATTCATTCTTTTGATTGTTTTCTAACACCTGAGTCATTTTACTACCCATGGATTTAGCTGCAGTCATTTTTCGTTTTCCAATCCAATAATAGGTCTCATCAATAG
>JACNFR010000062.1 GCA_014384555.1 Candidatus Nitrosopumilus sp.
GCTTTCTTTTGTTGAATTTCGATTCTACCATCAATTCTCAATAGCTCTGGTTGCTCTTCGTCTTCAGCATACTTGTTAACGCCAACAATTACCCTTTCAGCATCATCAGTTTCTTTTTTCAAACGATATGCATTTGCACGAATTTCTGATTGGAAAAATCCTTTCTCTATTGCCTTAACAGAACCACCCATTTTCTGGATTTTTTTAAGATATTTCCACACATCAGCCTCAATTTGGTCACATAGTTCCTCCAAGTAATAAGAGCCAGCTAGAGGATCAGCAGTCTTCGTAATTCCACTTTCATGAGCCACAATTTGTTGAGTTCTCAAGGCGATTTTTGCAGATTCTTGAGTCGGAAGTGCTAATGCTTCATCACGAGAATTTGTGTGTAAGGACTGGGTACCACCTGCAACTGCAGCCATTGTTTGAATTGCAACACGAACAATGTTGTTGTTAGGTTGCTGTGCAGTTAATGATTCACCACTAGTTTGAGTATGGAATTTTAATTGTAATGAACGAGGATTTTTTGCATGAAACATTTCTTTTAATATTTTAGAATAAACTTTTCTTGCAACTCTAAACTTTGCAACTTCTTCAAAGAATTCTATTGTACAACAAAAGAAAAATGACAAACGTGGTGCAAAGTCATCAATTTTTAATCCTTTATCAATACAAGTTTGAATATATGCAATTGCATTAGCCAATGTAAATGCAACTTCTTGTGTTGCAGTACAACCAGCTTCTCTCATATGATATCCTGAAATTGATACAGGATACCATGAAGGAACTTTCTCGGCACAATATTCTATCATATCTCCAATTAATCGCATGGATGGTTCTGGAGGATAAATGTAGGTGTTTCTTGCAATGTATTCTTTGAGAATATCATTTTGAGTTGTTCCGCGTAGCTCATGGCTTTTGAATCCCTGAGCTTCTCCGACTGCAATGTAATATGCCAAAAGGGTAGATGCTGTAGAATTAATTGTCATGGAAGAACTTACTTTTCCTAAAGGAATGCCATCAAAGGCAGTCATCATGTCTTTAATTGAAGTAATAGATACACCAACTTTTCCAACTTCACCTTCAGCTTGTGGAGAATCGGAATCATATCCAATTTGAGTTGGCAGATCAAATGCCATGCTAAGACCAGTTTGACCTTTTTCAAGCATGAATTTGAATCGCTCATTAGTTAATTTTGCATCCCCAAAGCCAGAATATTGTCTCATGGTCCAAAATCGCTCACGGAACATCCCAGGATGAATACCCCTAGTGAAAGGATATGTTCCGGCATCTTCAACAGGTCTCTTTTTTGAAGATTTTTGATAAATTCTCTTTACGGCATATTTTGAATCTGTAAATATTTTCTTTTCAGGTGTTTTTGATTTTGTAGATTTTTTTGCAGTCATAATATCACTTTATCAAAGATTTTGTAATTTTGTCCCCAGCTAAGAAAGGATCAATGTCTTTTGATTGTAATTTTTTAAGATATTTTGAAAAGGTTTTATCAGAAACTAGCAACTCATCAATCTTTTCTTTGATGTTATTTAAAACAATATCCTTTAGTTCTGCCTCTAGCCGTTCTTTATCCTTGGCTTCTTTGAATTGTCTTTTGGATTTCATCATATCTTTCAAAGTTTTAGCAAATACAGTGATTCCAGAATTCTTTTTTACAGATGTTTTTAGAATCACGGGGTTTCTAACAGAATCCCCAATAAAATCACGTACAGCATCAAATAGCTGGTTTGTTCCGGCAAGGTCACTTTTGTTAACTAGATAGATATCTCCAATTTCAGTCAAACCTGCTTTGATTGTTTGAATGCTATCACCAGTGTTTGGATTAAACACAACAACGGTAATATCAGCAATATTTGAAATTTCAACTTCAGTTTGTCCTGCCCCCACACTTTCAATGATTATAGGATTAAATCCAGCATATTCTAAAACTCGAATACTATTTCGTAATGAACGAGATACAGCTCCTGTTGCACCTCTTGATGCAATGCTGCGAATGTATGTACCAGAATCAGTCGATTCACTCATTCTAACTCTATCACCAAGTATAGCCCCGCCAGTTACATGACTTGTAGGGTCAACTGCCAATACGGCAGGTTTTGTGCCTAATTTTTTCATGGCCATTGCAGTTTTGTTAATCAATGAACTTTTTCCAGCTCCTGCAGGGCCCGTAATTCCAATTATAATTGAATTTCCACTAGATTTGAAAATTTTCTTTAACAATTTTTTTGCTTCTATTTGATCATTTTCAACAATAGTTATTGCCTTAGCAATTGCTCCACGTTTTCCTTTTTTAAGATCAGCAAGCAAATCCAAGATATAGTGAATTAAGTAGAGGTGCAATAAAATCTTGTGTTCGATCTAAGGGGTAGAATAGATTACAGGTGGAATAGCATCACCTAAAGGATGAATTTCAGTTTTTAATTGTATATGACCTAATTCTTCATGATCAATTTCTAAAACAATTGGATGAATTGCCCAACCATATTTTGGCTCATTTGAAAATGGGATAATTTCAATAAATTCTGAATCAGAAAATGTTTTTTGGAAGGATTCATCCATACCAAGAATTTCCATTATAACATTAGTTGTTTTTTGAGATTTGTCATAAAAAGAAACTTCAACATAGCCAGCATCATAGTAAACAGCATCTACTTGAAATGTTTCTCGCAAGACATCTTTATCATCAGAGGCACCTCCAGTTAAAAATACAATTGCCAATACAGTGAAAACTCCTAGGAAAATAGGAGGGCCTAGTTTTTTAGCCATCTTTAAACTCTTTTCTCATTCGTCTAAGGAATTTTGAGTTTATTCTAATTCGTTCTAGAGTTTGGGATTGAGTGCGTTCAGTTCCAGGTGTAGGATTCTTTTTGAAAAATGTTTTAATTTCTTTTTCCATAGAATCATCTGCAACAGATGTAATACTTGCTACAATTCGATTAAATAATGGGTTTCCATGTCCAACTTTTTTGTTGATATTTTTCCAATTTTTCTTCAACCAGAACCACAAAACTTTATCTCCATATGGATTTGCAGCCACTTTCATAATTGGTAATTGCATATTTTGAGAACGAACATGGGAGGTTTGTGAGAAATCAAGAGATTTTAAAAGTAATTTTTTGTCTTTAAATCCGCATAATGCACCCAAGAATCGAAGTTTTTCCTCCATCGTTTTGGCATTCTTGTAGAGTTTTGTTAGTTCTGCATGAGTTTTTGAATTTCCATTCCATGCAGCAATAGAAAGAATTGGTTCTACCAAGTCAGGAGAAATAGAATTAGGAGATTTTAAGAATTTTTTATAACGCCTTAGTGCCTCATCAGTAACGTCATCATCATTCATTTTACCTAAAACAGAAATTGTAAATCCACGTAATAATGCATCAGTGTGTTTATCAGATTTTTGTGGCTCCCAACCTAAATTAAACAAAATCTTTCTAAAGTAATTTACAGCGTACCCACGAATTTCTTCTGCAAAGGGTTCATCAAATGCACGGAAATACAATGATGCCAAATTATGTGCAACGTTAACAGAAGCAAGATAACTATCTTCATCAAAATATGCATCTGAAAAGTCCAGATAATTTCTAACTTGTTCATCACCTGAAACACATAAAGAAAACAAATCATTTTGAATAGCCCATCTGTCAATTGCAGGCATACGTTTCTCATCTACCAACATTTTCAAATCAAGTAAAATACCTTCATCATATTTCACTCGATAGAATCCTTTACGTCCATAATTTGCAACAAATCCCAAGGTATTCTTTGGCAGTTTAACAGACATTGATTTTGTAGTGAATAGTTTTTTTGAAATCTCAGATTCCAATCCCAGAGACATAGGGATAGACCACAACCCTTTACTGAATTTTTTATCAGGTTCAAGAAGATATCTTTTCTGTTTTAATTTCAAATTATTTCCATCTTGATTTATTTCAACTAGAGGGAATCCAGGCTGTTTTAGCCATGTATTTACCATTGAAGATACAGGCATTTTAGATGCCTTACCAATTGCATCCCACAAATCTTGGCCTTTTGCATTTTGATATTTGAAATCAGACAAATATTTTTTCAAACCTTTTTGGAAATTTGGTTCACCAACATAATTTTCAAGCATTCGAAGAACACATCCACCTTTATCATATGAAATAGCATCAAAGATTTCACGGATTTCTGCAGGAGAATTCACTTTAACATCAATAGGATGAGTTGTCTTTAGAGAATCAAGACCCATTGCAACATTCATTGCATCTTCAACAAACTGATCCCACAAATCCCATTCAGGATAGAATTTATCAACAAATTTTGTTGCCATAAAAGTTGCAAAACTCTCATTTAGCCACAAATCATTCCACCATTTCATAGTTACAAGATTTCCAAACCACTGATGTGCAATTTCATGTGAAATTACTTCAGCAATGAATTGCTTAGTTCTGGTAGAAGATGTTTTAGGATCATATAGTAAAATAGTCTCTCTGAAAGTAATTGCACCCCAGTTTTCCATAGCTCCTGCTGCAAAATCAGGAACTGCAATCAAATCTAGTTTTGGTAATGGATATTTGATTCCAAAATATTTTTCATATGACGTAAGAAGTTTCTTTCCCAAATCCAAAGAGAACTTTCCTTTGGATTTGTTACCCTTAGTTGTAATCACACTAATCTTTATTTTACCAACTTTGCCTGTCAGATATTCAAATTCTCCAACTCCAAGATAGATCAAATATGTAGAAACTATTGGAGTTTTTGAAAAACTATACAAAGTTTTACTACCAATTTTTTTCTTGGATTTAATTGGCATGTTTGAAATTGCAGTGAATTTGTTATCTGCAATAATAGAAATATCAAATGTTGCCTTAGCCTCAGGCTCATCCCAACATGGAAATGCACGTCTAGCATCAGCTGCTTCGAATTGAGTAGTTGCAAGATACTTGGTCTTTCCATTTTGAACATATTGACTTCGATAAAATCCAAGTAATCTATCATTTAGAATTCCTTTAAATTCCAAATCCACAGTAATTTTACCTTTGACTTTTTCAGATAATTTAATTTCCAACTCTTCATTTTTTTCATGTAATTTTGGGATAGATTTGATAATTTTCCCCTTGAATTTGACTTGACAGAAAATAATTTTTAATTCAGCACAATGCATAATGATAGAATTTGTAGATTTTCTACAATCTGCAGTGATAGATTCAATTCCATCAAAAGTAAATTTCTTGAGATCAGGTTCAAATGTTAACTGATAGTTGATTGGAATTACGTTCACATTTGAGGTATTTTGATTACACTTTAAGTAGATTTTCTATTCTAAATCAGGTCCAAGGATCAGATTTTTCATCCCAAGTGATAGCACTGAATCCAGTTTCATCTAATGTGTCACTATTCTTAATCGTAAATAATAGACATTCATCAGAACAATGAGTGACCTCAGAATTTTTCATAAATTTTTTGCAATTTTTACAATATTGTCCCATATCACAAATGAATTATTGGTGTATCCTTCACAAAAATTCCCTCATTAAGTATAGAAGAATTATTTTATTTTATAATTAATTACGATTATCAAATTTGAGAACAGATTTTTAGTCATATTTGAATCAACTTTATATTCAATCCATTTAGGGTATCTGTGTAAAATGGATTCCACCATTAAACGACAGCAACATACTCCGAAAAAGGAAAAAACACGTAGTATTACATATCGTCTTCCAGTGAAACTAGTAGAAGCGATTGAAACTGAAGCCATGAATAGTAACATTTCCCACAACGTGATGGCAAAGCAAATTTTAGAAAAATATATTCAATGGGACAGATTTGCAAACAAAATAGGAATTATTCCAGTCCCTAAAAAAATTCTCGATACTTTGGGAATAGAAATGACATCTGGAGAAATTAATGAAATCATCAACGTCATAAAACCCGTAATCAAAGACACAGTATTATTTATCAAAGGAAAATATGATTTGAAAAGATGTATTGAGACATTAGAAGATTATATGCGCGCATCAGGAATGAAATCAGATCATAGGATAGAAGGCGACATGCACCATTTCATTATTCAGCATGAATTGGGAAGTAATTGGTCCATATTTACACAGCAACTGTTACAAGAAATATTCAAAGAATTTCTACCAGATGCAAAAATGGAATGTCAAACAACAGAATCAACAGTTATTGCATCAATTGCATTAGGCGGAGATTTCAGCGAACATGTCTATTAAAAAAATAAAGATTAGATTTTGTTAAAAACCACTTCGACATCTATTTTCCCATTACTGAAACTAGTATTGACTTCTTTGATTTTGCTTTTATACAAAAACAATCGTTTACCCTCTTCTGTGATTACACCTGAAGTTCTAATCATCTTTGAATCATGTAATTGTTGTATTCTTCGATAAACAGTACTCAAGGGAATAATTTTTTCTCGCGATACTTCTATGGCAGATTTTGGAGTATCCATTATTGCATCTAAAATAGATCTACAATATTTGTCAGAAAGAATTTCAAGAAAGGATTCTTTTTGTTCAGGTTCTTCAATTTTTAATTGTGTTAGTGTTTGCATAACTTAACTAGGTGATTTTAGGATATAATCACTGGGCAGACACATGCGTGCAGTGCAAGGCAGAAATGAATTGTAGTTTTATTGATGTTCGGCCTTTAAGCCCTTGTAACGATTTCTAATTGTAACTTCAGTTACCCCTGCAGCTTCTGCAAGATCTCGTTGGGTAATGGACACACCATTTTTGACACATGACAGATAAAGTGCAGTTGCAGCAAGTCCCATAGGATCTTTTCCAGCAGATTCTTTACGTTCTTGTGCTTCTTTGAGTACTTTAACAGCATATCGTTTAGTTTTTTCAGATATCTCAAGCTTGCTTGAAATTCTTGCAATACATTGAATTGAATCAACTACAGGCATTTTTAATTCCAATTCATGATGCAGTAATCTATAGCATCTTGCAATATCTTTTCGTTTAACATTTGCAGCATCTGCAACATCTTTCAAAGTTCTAGGAGTTTCAGTGTCTCTACATGCAGCATACAAAGATGCGGCAATCATTGCAGAAATAGATCTTCCTCTAACAAGTTTTTTTTCTAATGCTTTTCTGTAAATATAAGCTGCTTTTTCCAAAACATTTGCAGGAACTGAAACTTTGTCTTTTAATTTATTTAAATCACTTAGAGCTTGTCTTAGATTTCTATCTACAGGAGCATGAACTTGACTTCTACTATCCCACGTTCTTAATCTTTCAATAGTACTTTTCATAGATGTGGAAAGTGGTTTTCCAGATGCATCTTTGTTTAAGGGGTTAATCACAGTAGACAATCCCATGTCATGTATCATCAGTGATGAAGGAGCGCCAGTTCGTGCAGGATCTGCACCACCATCCTTTTGAAATGATCTCCATTCAGGACCAGACTCTTGAGATTTTTCAGTAATTACATATCCACATTTTCCACAAAATTGTTCACCTGTAACTTCATCAGACAATAGAGAATTTTTTCCACAACGGGCACATGTTGGATTATCCATGTTAATTTTCTACCTCGTTAATTGTAATAGATACGATTGACATACAATAAGTTGTGACATAATTAGACATGATTTAGAAGCATTTCTCATCTATAAGAAGTGTGAGTATTTTCGTAGTGGGATGGCAAAGAAGTTTAGAGTTTATGCTCCAACTATAATTTCAGGGGAAGACATGCCTCCATAACCAGGATCAATGGTTTGTTTAGGATTCAACGATGTGTCATGATGACATTTTTTATTGCATACGGGACAAAATTTTCTATCAAGGACAATACATTGGCAAATATGATTTTTCACATATGCTTGAGCTGCGTTATTCCATTCACCAGTACCATTACAATATACGCAAGTATTTGTGGATGACGAACCTGCACCTTTACAAAAATCACAAACATCATCAGTCATATCTTATCTACAATATTGAGGAATGAATCAATATATTTGAAGAGGTGTAGGAGTGTAAATCAAATAAAGCTTTTAAAATATCCCAGAATACAACTATAATCATGAAGCAAAAAGCAGCATCTCGAAGTATCAAAATTTTAGTTGCCAAACTAGGATTAGATGGACACGATAGAGGAGCCCTCGTATTGTGCAGAGCATTTAGAGATGCAGGGATGGAAGTAATCTATTCAGGACTTTTTGCCACTCCAGATAGAATTGCACAAATTGCAGAAGATGAAGATGTAGATGCAATTGCAATGAGTTTGTTAAACGGTGCTCATGGAACATTATTTCCAAGGGTAGTCAAGACTCTCAAAAAGAAAGGAATCAAAGACGTGTTAATAGTGGGAGGAGGAGTAATACCGGAAATTGATCACAAAGATTTAGTAAAATCAGGAGTTGATCATGTATTTGGTCCAGGTACACCACTGCCAACAATCATTGATCATATTACAACTGGTGTATCTAAATTAAGAAAAATATAAGAAAAAAGATTATTCTGTGGAATCAGGCCACATCATTTTACGCATTTCTTTACCAACTTTTTCAATTTGGTGTTCGTCATATACTTTCATGTGTTTATCAAATGCATCTTTACCATTTTTCTGATATTCAGAAATCCACTCGCTGTTGAATGTACCATCTTGAATCATGGTGAGAACTTTTTTCATGTTCTCTTTGTTTGCAGAATCCATTACCATTGGTCCGCGTGTTAATCCACCATATCTGGCAGTTTCACTTACACGTCTCCACATTCCATTAATTCCATATCTCTGAATCATATCTACAATGAGTTTAAGTTCATGTAAAACTTCAAAGTATGCAATTTCTGGTTGATACCCTGCTTCAACAAGAGTTTCAAATGCATTTGTAACCATAGAAGCTGCTCCACCACAAAGGTCAGCTTGTTCACCAAACCAATCAGTCTCTACTTCTTCTTTGAAAGCAGTTTTGATTAATCCAGCTCTTGCACTACCAATTGCTTTTGCAATTCCCAATGTTCTATCCCAAGCTTTTCCTGTAAAATCTTGTTCAACTGCAACAATTGCAGGAGTTCCAAAATTATCAAGATATGTTTCTCGAACTTTAGAACCAGGTCCTTTTGGCGCAACCATGATTAAATCAACGTTGCTTGGTGCTTCAATCCATTTCCAATAGATTGCAGCTGCATGAGAAAATGACAATGCTTTTCCTTCTGAAAGATTTGGGCCGATTTCATCTTTGTATACTTGACCTTGAATCATATCAGGAATCAATATGTGAACAATGTCTGCTTGTTTTGTTGCATCTGCAACAGACATTACTTTGTGACCGTCAGATTCTGCCTTTTTCCAGCTGTTACCGCCTTCTTTAAGACCGATTATAACATTAAGACCAGAGTCTTTCATGTTGTTTGCTTGTGCATCACCTTGGATTCCGTAACCAATTACAGCGATTGTTTGATCTTTAATTGGATCAAGACGGATATCAGCATCTTTCCATGTTTTTGCCATGATTCTAGAACAAATATTGCAAATATTAACTATGATTTAGATTTCAATTATTTTCTCACAAGAACGACATTTTACAGTAACCTTCTCACCGGGAAGTCGGATGAATCTCTTTGAACCGCATTTAGGACAAATAGGACACGCACGAACAGGTTCCATGAATAATCAAATACGATATTTGATTTAATTAAATTAGTCTATTGTATTATTCCACTGCCAAGAATTCTGATTGTGGCAGATTCAGGTTTTAGAATTACTGCAATTTGTCCCTTTTTACAAACAATAGGTTTCTCAAATGTTAATTTTAGAGGAGATATGGATGAGAATTTTGCAGCTTTGATTTGCAATCCAATACTTACTAGACATCCTTGATTTTCTGCAATATCACTTTTGTAAAAGGGGCTTTTTTGAAAATCAAGTAAAACCTCAGTTTTTACATCAACTGTGCCTTCTGCTGAAATAACATCGCCACGACTAACTTCATCAGGTTTTGCACCCTTTACTGCCAATCCAACTCTTGCAGGACAAATAGATTCATTCACAGGATCATCATGCATTTGAATAGATTTTATCAAAACATCGATTCCAGCAGGATATAATTTCAAATTATCATATTGTTTTATTGTTCCATTTGTGACTTTACCTAAAATTACAGTTCCAACACCCTTCACATCAAAACAATGATCAATTAGTAATTCAGAAGGATCATCATTAGTGATAGGTTCTAATTTATCCATTTCTTCTTTGATTTTATCTTGATCAACTTTGACATAATTTTCTACAACAGTTCCTTTGATCATCATGTTTAGTTTTGATTCATCAACATCAAAAGTATGAGACAGTATCCCTTTCTCTTTTTTTAAAGAATCTAGTGCAATTATTTGCTCACCAGTGAATTTATCTAATTTGTCAACATGTAGTATTGCATATTCAGCCAAGTTGATTGCCTGAAAGAGAGGCTGGATTTTATCTGGAAAGCCATTAGGAATTACCCACGTTTTGATAATATCTGATTCTTTTCGGTCAAAAAGAGTAAGATCTGACTCTGTACCTTTTTTCCCAAATTCTGATGCGATATCTTGTTTCCCTAAAACTACAAAATTTACAGAACGGACCATAAATTTTGATTAAGAATCGATCTTATGAAGTTTTGATTTTTGAAAAAGATAATCAGTGTTTATGATTTTTTATACAACTATCACAAAATTCTGAACCACAGTGATCACATGAAATTAATTGTCCTGGACGATACCCTGTAAAACAATTATCGCAGCTAGTGCCATTCATGACATTTTTGTAAAAAGTCCAATCTAAAAATGATTCGTGAAATTTAACATGGGTATTCAGAAAGATCTGTGTTTAGATCATACTGTTCATCTAAAATCTGGAGATGATATAAAATCGACTTGTTTCCAGACGTAGATTTCATGCTCGGGTTCATTTCAACATCTGAAAGGGATTTTTTGTATAAAAGGCTGACGTACTAATCATACTGAACCTAAGGGCTCTAAAAAATCATGGAAATGAATTCAAAACTGCAGCATAACTAGCAAATCGATGATTTTTGGGTTTGACTAATTTCTGATGATATTTTTTTACAGGTTTGCCAGTTGCACCATTAAGACCAAGTGGGCCTTTGACATATTTTTCATTATTTGCCCAACTAAGAACTTCATCTTTTGGGGCATAGTGATTAATGATTTTTGAATGAACCACAGATTGAAGTATTTTCCCGTATTTTATAGATGATGGAACATCTTCAGTAATAGATGCACCGAAAAAATATGCACCTTCTACAATCCCGACATTTTGTTTCTTTTTTGAAAGATATTCAAGAGTACTCAAAATTACCTGAGAGCCCAAAGAATGACCCATCAATCTAATCTTTGTTTTAGGACTAGACTTTTTGAAATCTTCAATAAATTTTCCAAGATTTGACCCATTTTTCTTTGCAATTTTTTGACCAACAGCCAATGCATGTTTTGCATGTTTTATCAAATGAGCCCCAGTAGTGTTTGAATCATAGCTAAATCCAATCACAGGATGAACGTATCCTAATTTTTTTAATTGTTTTTTTGCCAAAACAACCTTGGCAATAGCACCGGCATTATCATTTCTTAAACCATGAATGATAATTGTAATTTCCTGCGAATCAATCAATTTTTTAAAATCATTTTTTGGGTATGTATAGTATGAATTATTTTTCAGTGTATTACCATTAGAAAGATCATAGTAACCCCTAGTAGAAATTCTTGGGACAGATTTCATTGTCATTCAAATGGACCTAATTGGCTTTTGTGTTTTTCAATATCAGATTCTTCAACTTTTGCAAATATTGGAGATGCATCTCCCAATACATGGTTTGATGAAATTCCCAATAAAGACATGTCATTCCATGATGAACTACTTATTTTACCATCCAATCCTAATTGATTCCAAATTTTTTGTGAAGATTCAGGTAAGAACGAGAATAGTGCAATAGCCATACTTCTAGCAGCATTTACTGAAAGATATACACAATTGGCAGTTCCGGGACCTTTTTTCCATGGCTCTTTATGTTGAAAATATTGATTGAAGAAGGATGAGAACTCCATAAGTTTTTTCAGAGCCCTGTCAAGATGATTTTGTTCCATAAGTGTGCCTACATCAGATGCAAGGTTTTTGATTTTTTGTTCAGCCTCCAAATCTTTTTCATCAAAGGAATCATGTTCAGGAACTTTACCATCAAATGCTTTTTTTGTAAATCCAAGTGCTCGATTAACAAAATTTCCAAGATTTCCAATTAATTCAGAATTGATTCGTGTTGTGAAATCATCCCAATCAAAATTCAAATCATCTTGAGAGTAGGGGTTTATGGAAATAAGATAAAATCTAAGATAGTCTGCAGGATAAAATTCTAAAAATTGTTTTAACCCAATATACCAATTTCTACTTTTAGAGATCTTTTTAGATTGTAAAGTTAAATGTCCACGAGTTGGAATATAATCTGGAAGTTTGTATTCAGAATCAATTCCCAATCTCATTGCAGGTAAGAAAAGATAATGATGATATACAATATCTTTTCCGATAAAATGGTAAATATCAGCAGAATTCCAAAATTCTTTTCCGTCAATTCCTTTATCGTTAAGAAATTTTAAAGCAGTTGAAATGTATGCCAGGTGATTATCAAACCACCCATAGAAGACCTTGCCTTCGGCACCATCAAGAGGTACTGGAACACCCCAAGGAATATCTCGTGTGATATCCCAATCAATCAATCCAGATTTAATCCAATTTTGAACATATTTTTTTACATCTTTTTGCAAATGAGGGGCTTCATCCAACCATTTAGTTAATGAATCACCAAAGTTTTTGAGTTTGAAAAAATAATGTTTAGTTTTTTCTTTAGTAGGTGTTGCTCCACATAATGAGCATTTAGGATCAGTGATTTCTTCAGGTACACGGCCACAACTTTCACAAAGATCAGAGTATTGATCTTCTGCCTTACAATAAGGGCATATACCTTTTACATATCTGTCAGGTAGGAATTTTTCATCATTATTGCAATAGAATTGGATAATTTCTTTTTCATAAATATGACCTGAATCATTTAATTTTTTGAAAACATCTTGAACAAATGCAATGTTTTCCGGAGAGCTTGTTTTGTAAAAATAGTCAAATTCAATATTAAATGCCGAAAAATCATCATAATCTCGTTTATTCCAATGAGCAACATATTCAGCAGGAGTTTTTCCTTCTTTTTCAGATTGAATTAGAATAGGAGTTCCAAAATCATCAGATGCACAAACATAGTATGCCTCAACTCCATTTAATTTCAGAAATCTAGTGGTCACATCAGCAGGAAGATATGTTGAGGCCACATGACCCAAATGAATTTCGCCATTTGCATAAGGTAATGCACTTGTAATGATAGCTTTTTTGTTCATTTTGTATTAATCAGTGACTGGATTGAGGTTAAGAAGTTTTACCAGTTGTTTGCATATTTTACTTGCTCTGGAGTAAGTTTGTCAATTTTCACATCCATTGCTTTTAGTGCATCAACTGCAATTTGTTGATCAATTTCTTCAGGAACATTGATAATTTTATTTTCCATTTTTTTGTGATTTTTAAGAATATACAATACAGACAAGATTTGGTTTGAAAAGGATTGAGCCATCACTTCTGGAGGATGACCTTCGGCTGCAACCAGATTAGCGAGACGGCCTTGTCCGATAAGATAAACTATTTTTCCATTCTTCAATGTACATTCATCAAGATTAGGACGTACTTCTTTAACAGATTTTGAAGATTTTAACAAGAATTTACTATCAATTTCAACATCAAAGTGACCTACATTGCCCATGATGGCACCATTTTTCATCTTCAAAATGTGTTCTTTTCTAATTACGCTGGTCATTCCAGTGCATGTGACAAACATCTCACCAATCTTTACAGCTTCACTCATGGGCATTACTTCAAATCCATCCATGTGAGCTTCAAGAGCTTTAATTGGATCAACCTCAGTTACAATAACTTTAGAACCCATTCCTTGAAATCTAGATGCAACACCACGTCCTACCCAACCATAACCTACAACAACAACACGTTTTGATGCCATCAAAAGATTCATGGCACGAAGATACCCATCTATTGTACTTTGACCTGTTCCATATCGATTATCAAACATGTGTTTTGTATATGCCTCATTAACTAGGATTACAGGATAACGAAGCTTACCTTGATTCTCCACGGCTCTAATTCTAGTAACACCCGCTGTCGTTTCTTCAGTGGCTCCAAGTATTTCCATATCCTTGAATCGTTTATCAAAATGAGCTTTGATATTCATATCAGCACCATCATCAGTGAGAATTGTTGGTTTATGTTTTAGAACTTGATCAATGCACCAATCATAATCTTTTACAGATTGCCCATGCCATGAATAGACATGGATTCCTTGTGATGCCAAAAATGCTGCAATGTCATCTTGAGTGGTCAAAGGATTTCCACCGCAACAAGCAACTGTAGCTCCTAATTCTTTAGCACCCATCAACAAGACAGATGTTTCTTTAGTAATGTGAAGACAAAATCCAAGAGTGATTCCTTTGAGAGGTTTTGTTTTTTTATATCGATTAATAGTATTGTCAAGAATTTGCATATGAGATCGAGCCCATTCATAAGATAGTTTGCCTTCTTTGATTAATTTTGGACTAGACTTTACTTTACTCAATAAATCCATCTAGACTAGCCATTATATGATTCTATCATGCGAATGTAAATAAATGACAAAGATATCAGAAATTTATTGACTTGGAAGAAAATTGCCGATAAAGGGGCAGTAGAAGCAGGTAAAGGAAAAGCATTCAAAGTAGATGGAAAGCAGATTGCAATTTTCAATCAAGATGGCTATCATGCAATGGATGATCTTTGTGTTCATCAAGACGGGTCTATTGCACCAGGTAAACTAGAAGGAAACATTGTAGAATGCCCATTGCATTTTTGGCATTATAACATCAAAACAGGCGAACTAACAGATTACCTCAAAGATGTAAAACTTGAAACATACCCAGTAGAAGCTAGAGATGACGGAATCTATATCGACATTTAATTAGAAAATACCACTGTAAATTCAAAAAAATACAACCCAATTCTAGTCATCATTTGTGTAATGTGAAAACATGACAAAACAGAACAAATTCCATAAATGGAAGGTTTGGGTATTTCTTTTATGTCTAAAAATAGGCATTAAATTATGCAAAGTAAGATTATTCTCTCAGCATTATTGGCAATTCTAGTAATAGGTATCTCACAATTTACATTTGCAGAAGAACTAGAGAAAACAACACACATTGCAGTAGATGAAGAAAAATTTCAACAACCAAGTTCAAAATACAATTATCAAGAAATTGTTTTTTTGGGATTTGTTGAAGATTATTCAAGAGGAGAGCAAGTTACAATAACAATAATTTCTCCAGACGAATCAAAGAATGAAATTAACACATATGCATCCAAGAAAGGAGAAATCTACACAATCATTCACATTACAAATGAATCAGAAATTGGAGTTCATCAAGTAATCCTACAATATCATAATGTCGAGATAGCATCAACAACATTTGAGATTTTAGAAAATAGTTAAAATCATTACAAAGTTTAGTATTTTGGATAGAAAACAGCAAAAGAGAAGGGAACTCCCTTCCCCAGTGCTAGGTATGGGTTATGTTGGGCACAGATAATTCTGTAATAGTAATACACCAACAGAGTATATGGAATATTGTGTGTTCAAAATAAAATACATGTCGAGTTTTTATACAAAAGATAAAATTTCAAGTGTAAATTAATCAGTTTAGAATCATGTCAGAAAGTATTAGAAAATTCATGATTGTATTCATCATCGGGGCCATCATGATTGTTATCGGTATGTCCACATCACTACTTGTTGTTGTTCTGTCTGGAGGGTTGTTGGCAGGTATTTCAGGATTGATTATAGTAGTTAGTATAGTGGCGAATTGGGAATAATGTATGGATTATATCTGTAAAAAATGTGGAACATCTTGTAGAAGTTCTAGAGGAGTTGGTAAAAATTACAAACTCTGTGACAGGTGTGATAAAATAAGACAGAAAGAGAGCAAGAAGTAATCTTACAGTTTAATTCTAAAAAAAGACCCAAGAAATATTGGAAAAACGAACTAGAATTAGCAGTACCGCTCCATCTTTAATCCAAAAAACAGATTTTGATTAGATATTAGGAATAAGTTTTATTCTCACACATTCCCAAAAACAATTGTTGAATCAAGAAATAGTTAATGAAATCAAAAATCAAGATTATTCAAAAATTACTGAGAATATAGAGAATTTCCTATCAGAGCAGATAGAGAAAAACCAGGTAAAAGGATTAATTTTAGGATTAAGTGGAGGAATAGATTCAGCAGTTTTAGCTTACATTTGTAAAAGAAAACTACAAGACAAAACGCTTGCACTAATAATGCCAGATACGTCAATCACCCCAAAATCAGAAACAGAAGATGCACTCAAAATGATTGCATTGACAGGAATAGAATACAAGTTAATTGACATCAAGCCAATCATAAACGAGTATTCAATGTATCTCGAACCAAATGAAAGATCAAAAGGAAATCTAAGAGCTAGAGTAAGAACAAATATTTTGTATTATTATGCAAATTCCAAAAATTATCTTGTTTTAGGATCAAGTGACAAAAGTGAGTACATGATAGGCTATTTTACCAAATTCGGAGACGGGGCATCAGATATTACTCCAATTATTTCACTGTACAAATTACAAGTAAGAGAGATTGCAAAATACCTCAAAGTGCCAGACAATGTTATCGCAAAGAAAAGCAGTCCTCATTTATGGAAAGATCACCAAGCAGAAGAAGAGTTAGGAGGATCATATGAGGAGATAGATTCTATTTTGTACTGTTTGTTTGAAAAAAAATTATCAATAGATGAAACAGAAAAACTTACTCAAATTGATAAAGAAGTGATAGAAAAAATCCATCAATTACACACAAACAGTGAACATAAAAGATTGCCATCACAAAAACCAGATAGAGATTAGAATGAAGATTCAAGATACATTGTCAAAATCAGAGCAAGAGGTAGACATCTCAAAAAAAGTCAAAATTTACCTTTGTGGAGTTACAGTTTATGATGAATCACATATAGGCCATGCTAGGACAATCATAGTTTTTGACGTATTGAGGAAATATCTTGAAGATAAAGGAATAGAAATTGAATTTATTCAAAACTTTACCGACGTGGATGATAAAATCATCAATCGAGCAAATACAGAAAACAAAACAGCTGAAGAAATCAGCACCAAATACATTGAAAATTATTTTCATGACTTTGATGGACTAAATGTAAAACGTGCAACAAACTATCCCAAGGCAACAGAACACATTGATGATATTGTAAAATTTATTGAAAAACTAATTGATAAAGAAATTTCATATCCAACAAAAAATGGAGTATATTTTTCAGTATCAAAATTTCCAGAGTATGGAAAATTATCTAAAAAGAAAATTGATGATCTTCAATCAGGGGCAAGAATAGAAATAGATGAAGAGAAAAAAGATCCGCTAGATTTTGCAGTGTGGAAGTTATCAGATAAAGAGCCAACATGGAACAGCCCATGGGGAAAAGGACGTCCAGGGTGGCACATAGAATGTTCAGCCATGAGCGTAAAATATCTAGGAGAGAATTTTGACATTCATGGCGGAGGACGAGATTTAATTTTTCCACATCATGAAAATGAAATTGCCCAATCAGAATCATGTACAGGCAGTCAATTTGCAAAAATTTGGATGCATGTGGGGATGGTGACTATCAATGGAGAAAAAATGTCAAAATCCATTGGAAACGTAAAAACAATTAAACATGTTACAGAAAACTGGGGAGCAAACATCATCAGATTATTTTGTTTGTCAGGGCATTATTCAAAACCAATTGATTATTCAGAAGAATTACTAAAAGAAAATCTTACCAAGTGGAGGCAAGTAGAAACATGTCATTATGAGTTAATTCATGCAAATAGTGAAAACAGTGAAAACATTGATGAATTTATTAAAAAGATAGGCACAGAATTCGACAATGCATTAGATAGTGATTTTAACACGCATTTGGCATTATCTGCATTTTTTCAACTAGTAAAAGAAACAAATCGATTAGCAGCTGAAGAAAAATTAGGAAAAGAAAATACCCATACGATCAAAATCGAATTAAAAAGAATGTTAGAGATTTTAGGATTAACTATTCCAGAAATAACTGAGAATAAAAGAAATGAAATTAATACATTAATTGAACAAAGAGAACAATCAAGGAAAGAAAAACAATTTGAAGAAGCAGACAAAATAAGAGATAAACTAAACGAGATGAATATCGAATTAATTGATCATAAAGGAAAAACAATCTGGATGATTAAAGAAAACATTAAAGCTGAAAAATAAAAATTAGTTCGTACTAATTAGTATGCACTAATTATTTTAATGCCTAAAACAATTAGGATGGTCTAATTAGGGGAATCTAATTTTAGTTGTGTTTAATAGAATAGAAAAACAACATTATTCATGAATGCTTGGAATAAGTTTTGGAATTGGTATGAAAATAAAATTTTAGGCAGTGTTGTTTTAATTGCAATCATACAGTTTATTCAAGTGCCACATATGGTGTGGAATGCAGACATTATGTTGGAAGCAGGAATTGTATCAAGAGTTCATCCGATAATTGATTGGTTCCTATACGGAGTGGATCTAATTGAAATTATTTCAATCATCAATGTTGGAATGATAATGTACAGTCTGATCAAAAAGAAGAGAGTACAGAAAAAGCAAATTCAAAAAAATAGCATAAACTAATCTTTTGCATTCCAAATAACACGTTGAGGAAATGGAATTTCTATTCCGTTATCATCTAATGCCTTTTTAGCAACCTTGAGCAAAACTGGACCAACCTGACCCCAATCATCTCGAGGATGCCAAACTAAAATTTCAATATTTACACTTGAATCAGCCAACTCCTTAACTCTGAATTCAGGTTCAGGCAATATCAAAACAAATTTCATAGATTTACGAATCTCTTTGCCCATAACAGAGATGGCGGCTTCAATGTCTTCCTTGTATGCAATTCCAATTATTGCCTCAGATCTTCTTATGGGAGTAGAGGATAATGAACGGATGTTAGACGTGAAAAAGGATTCATTCGGAATTCGAATTATAGTTCCATCGAATTTTTGAACACGAACAGAAAAAGTGCTGATATCAAGCAAAGTTCCAATCACATCAGAACCGACAATCTCAATTTTGTCACCTTGTTTTACAGGTTTTTCAATCATCAAAAAGATGCCTGAAATTAAATTAGAAATAACAGATTGAGTTGCAAATCCAATTACAATTCCAAAGATTCCCCCTGCAACAAGCAATCCAGAGAAATCAACACCAGTAGTAGATGTAAAAACCAAAAACGAAATAATTATGATTCCAAAGTAAATTAGCTTACCAAAGTTTTTTGCAGAATCTTGAGGTAATTTTGGGGCATAGTATTTTGCAAATAAAACCCGTACAGTTCGTGCAATAATCACACCAACTGCCATGATTATTCCTCCAACAAATAATGAGAGAAGCGTCAATCCACCAATTATTTCAATTTCAGATAAACTTGATAAAAATTCCAAAGCCATTAATCAACACCCATATCCATATGTTTTACTGTTTCAATTTTCTCATATGTTGGAGATAAAGTGAAATCGGTTTGAATTTTTTCAAAATCAACATCAATTATTTCAAGTGTGAGTTTTTTCTTCAAAACTGCATGTAACGAATCAATTATAGATTTAGAATCTTTATAGTAAATTGAATTAGAAGATACTGGAAATACGACTTTTGTTATACTAAGACCTTTAGACAGTGTATTTTGTAGATTGACTTTCAAAACAGCATTGATAAAAGGAATAGAATCATCATACGATTCAACTATCTCAGTTTTTGCGTATTTACACAAAGTACCAGATTCAGGAGAACCATACAGACAGAATCGAGAGTCTACAGGATTACATGTAAAACAATCCAGAGAATCCTTGTGGCCATCATGTACAAAAAAGACACCTATCTCAATTGGACAGCGTAAAAAAACAGTAGCAGATGAATTTTCAGATAAAAAGACAGGAGTATCAACATCCAAATACATATGATTTGTTCGCCGTGCAGGAAAATTAAGAGGTCTAATTGGACACAATTCAATTTGAAGTTTAGAGGATTGGATAGGGATTATTTTCTCAATTAAATCATCATCAAAATTTTGTCTAGAATATGAAAAGACATTTTCACTAATTTTTTTAATTCTAATCTCAGTGTTTGGCAGGTCTAATTCAAGAGATTCATTAATATCATATAATCCATAATTTGAAAAAGTCTTTCCAGTAGTTTCTTCACTCATCTTTTCAATGTCAACAAAGAAATCTTGAATTTAATCTCTTGTATTATAAAAAATAAAGAGAGTCAGAAGAAATCAGAAATTGTTTTTTGTCTCATCAATTCAAGAATTTTTCCATGAGAAAGCCATTCAGATTTGCTAATACTCATCTTATTTGACGCTAAAAGTAAGGCATGCTCAAAATTATCAGCGATTAAAGGAGACAGATTCATTGCCTCACGTATTCCCTCCCGGACTTGCCAAACACCTACAGGAATAGCATATTCAGGTCGAATCTCTCGTAAAATTACAACGCCTGCTTGAATTTTCTTCTTTTTCAGATACTCCAAAATACCCAATTTTGCAGCAAAATATGCACCAGCAATTGCAGGAGGATGATCAATTCCACGGGCATCCTCATAATCAGAACCAAACCCCATCACACCATTAGAATACCAAGCTTCAATCATTTCATAGACCCATCTATGTGGGAATAATACAATGGTGAAAATATTTCCTAAATGCTCATATGAAAAAACCCTGCACGAATCAATTAAACTATAATTTAAAACATCAGCGATAAGAGATTTACAAATAATATCATCAGTTGCAGTTATACTCCATTTAGTAGGAACTAATTTTCTTTTTTGGCCCAACATTCCAATACTGAAACATTTTTGGATTTTTGAAATTTCAATTCCAGAATTGTATAAATTTAAAACCGCATCTTGTGCTTTCAAATCTTTATCATAATATGTTTTTTCTATAGATTTGACAGATGTTGTACCAGAAAATTTTGCAGATTTTATTTCACCAATAGGGCCAAAAGGTGCACTTTCACCATCCAGTGAAATATTTGGAGAGGTATTTTTTTGAAAAATTAGATCAGAATCAATAGGTTTTGAAGACATTGCAACTTCTTGAAGATTTTCAATATAACGTCCATCAGTTTGGTCAATAGAAATTTTTTGTATGCCTCGAACTAGATTCAATCTGAAATTAACTATATCTTCTAATGACTTTCCCTTCCATTGTTCAGGACTATCAAGTAAGCTTGTATCACCATGTATTGGAGGAACCATGGGGCCAACAAAGACTTTAGGATAATCATATGATCCAACAAAAACAGATGGAGGACTTGTTCCACTGATAGAATCAGAGGAGAACAAATTGCCATGTTTTGAAATGGATTCATGCCATTTAGCTAAAATTGTACGCCGAATATTTTGAGAATCAGAAGACATGATAATTTGTGCCTAAAATGTGCCTATTAATCTGCCTAATAAGAAAAATTGATAGTTTGTCAACGGATGGTGTTTAAGTGATAAATTTTTGTAAAAAATATGACAGTGAATAGGATTGTTTCATTTCTGCCGAGTGCGACAGAATTGCTTTATGAATTAGAAGAACAGGATAAATTATTCGGAGTGACTCACGAATGTAAATACCCACCAGATGCAACAAAAAAAGCCAAAGTCATAACCACTGTAATTAATTCACAAGAATTGACAAGTAAAGAAATAGACACAGCGACTTGTAATTTGTTAAAAGAGGGTAAAGATATTTTTGTTTTGCACGAAAACAATTTAAAAAATGCAAATCCAGATTTAATAATTTCTCAAGAAACTTGCGAAGTATGTGCAGCATATACAAATCAAGTTAGTAAGGCAGTAAAAGTTCTTGAAAAAAAACCAATTCTTCATTCAATGGATCCACATAACATGCAAGAGATTTTAGAATCAGTTACACAGTTGGGAAAAATACTAGGGTGTGAAGAAAAATCTAGAAGAATTGTAGACTCACTTGAAAAAAGAATTCAAAAGATTAAAGAATCTACAAATTCAAAAAATCCAAAAGTGCTTGCAATAGAATGGATTGAACCTTTCTTTACTGCAGGACATTGGGTTCCAGAAATGATTGAAATTGCAGGAGGAATCAACATGATAAGTAAAATTGGCGAACATTCCAGACGATTAACCATGGACGAGGTTACAAAATCAGATCCAGATATTATTATTTTGATGCCATGTGGTTTTGATGTAGAAAGAACAATATCAGAATACTATCAAATCCTAAAAAAAGACAACATATGGAATTCCTTAACTGCCGTAAAAACCAACAGAGTTTTCGCAGTAGATGCAAATTCTTTTTTTAGCAAACCAAGTATTAGAACAGTTGAAGGGATAGAAATTCTTGCAAAGATTATCCAATCTGAAAAATTTATCAATTTGAAAGTATCAGAGAACGCATTTACGCATATAGATAATACCAAAAACTAGGCTCAAAATAGACTGTCACATAAAATAACATACAATCTGTTATGTTCAATTTTAGAATTAAAATTGTATGACTAGAACATTTGTAGGAGATCCAAAAATAGACAGTTTGTTAAAAATGACAAATGATGTTTTGATAAAATTAAAAAATAAAATCCAATAGAAATTATTTTTTTACGGCACTGACTAGAGAAACCACATCTCTGTCTCTTAATTGATAATCAGTAGGGAGTCTCAAATTATATCGTAAATCTTTCCCGTAAAGCAACCCTTTTGTCAAATCAGAATGAATTTCATTGGCAAGATCATTGATTGTAGCCCCATCTTTTAGTAAAATAAGGTCAGGTAAAATTCTGCCTTTTTTATCAGACATGTTCTTTTCGTCAGCCACAGGATAAATAGAATTCATCTTGAGTAATTTGAAAACTGCAACATTAATTGCAAATTGAACTCCAGTTCTCATATACTCACCCATAATTCCTTGTTTAATGAAATTCAAAGCATTATTTTGCTTTTCATTTAGTTCATCTGATTTAATAATTTCAAATGTTTCAGACCCTGGAGAATATTTTATCAATCCTTTCTGCTCTGCACGTCTAAGAACGAATTCACTATCTCCACTCACAGGAATTACTATAGAATCATTGTATCTCTCTCTTAGTCGGGCAAAGTTTTTGTCAGCACCCTCAACATCAACTTTATTTGCAACAATCAAAGTGGGTTTTGATATTTTACGCAAATGCGATGAAAATTTCTTAGTATCAGTCATGTCAAAATCATCAAAATCTTTTTCTTCAAGATCAGTTGCATGAAATGTATCTTTGATATGATTTTTAGTTACACCAATTCCACGATAAAGATCAGTTAGGGCATCGGACACATCAGTTCCAGTTTTAATTAATTTTGAAACTTTGTCTCTGTTTCCTTCTAAAATTTTATGATACCACATGATTAATTCTTCTTCAATGTCTGCAAAATCAGATATCGGATCCCCAGTTCCAACTTCAGATATTTTTCCAGTAGAGTCAATTCCTCCAGAAGCATCAACTACATGTAACAGAGCATCAGATTGTGCGGCAATAGATAAGAATTGATTTCCAAGTCCTTTTCCCTTCCAAGCATCTTTTATCAAACCAGGCAAGTCAATTAGTTCAATTGGGATGTATCGCCAACCATCAAGGCATTTTGAATTATTTGGATTGTCTTGAATTTTAAATTCAGGATGAACACATAGTGTAATTGCGTGGGCAATGCCAGATACAGGAGATTTTGTAGTAAACGGATATGATGAAATTTCTTCAGAAGATAGAGTTGCAGAGTTAAAGAATGTGGTTTTGCCAGTGTTAGTTTTACCAATTAAACCAATCTTAATAGGCATAAGAGAAGTAACACTCTAGAATATTTATCTCTGCCTAGCAAGTAGAAGGTTTTTTCTTTTTGATTTTTTCCAAAGTTTGATTCAATTCTTTGATTGCCCATTCAATATCAGAAATATCGTCTTCAGAAAGAGCAGATTTCCATTTTTCTAAAACACTATTTGTAATTTCAGAACAATTGTAGATTAAATTCCAATAAGGATGATGTTCTGCAGTAGTGTATGCAAGTTCAGTTACATCATTAAGACCGTTTTGAGCCCTAGATAGAGAAGAGATTTTTTCGCCAAAAATTTTAACAATATCATTTTCAAGATCTTTTTCAATTTTTAGAGGAACGTTTTGATTTTCATATTTCTTAACGAAATCCAACAAATCATGATAAAAATTTTCAAAATCAGTCATTATGATAATCTCTGATGTTCAGCCAACATGCATCGATTAAAAATCACTTTAATTCCAGCTTTTTTTGCCAAGTCTTCAGCTTCAGAATTATGAATTCCCTCTTGTAGCCAAATTACTTTGGGTTTTTTCTTTATTGCTTCTTGAATTATAGGCAACACCTGATCAGATGGTCTAAAGACATCAATGATATCAATTTCCTCATCGATTTCAGAAACAGAACTATAACATTTTTTTCCTAAAATTTCACTAGTCGTAGGATTCACAGGAGTAACATCATATCCATTTTCAGACAGATATTTGGGTACATAGTGTGCTGCTTTTGAGGAATTTTTAGACATGCCAACAACAACTATTTTCTTTAATGAAAGAATTTCACGGATTTGTTGATCTGATGAAGGATCTTGTTCCACGATAGGCATTCAATGGTGCAGAATATAATTTTTGAATTTATATCATTTAAAGAAAGAATTTTTTACCAGTATCAAAGTGAAAACATATGGAATCAGAACCCAAAGATCTCATCGTGTTGGGAGCAATAAAACATGGAATTAAGAAATTTGATAAAATCCAAAAAATGACCCAAATCGAACCAGAGGAATTAAACTCAATTTTAGAACAATTAGAAAAAAGAGGATTTATCAAAGCTGAAGAAAAAAAAGGATGGTTTGGAATGAAAGTAGAAATTACACCTACAGAGAAAGGCTCCAAAGAAGCAGATGAGAGGATTCATGAATTACAAACAAAATGGAATCAGATGTCAATGTTGTACAAATCTGGAGATAAAGAGAAACTAAAACAAGAAATGGAAAATAACAAATCAATTATTCCATCAATGATGTTTTTTGGAATAATAGATATGATGATGTTTTCAATGATGTTTAGTATGATGGGAATGGCCATGACCGATTATGTAGCCCCTGAAAATATGCCAGATACAGGAGATGGAGGCATGGATGATGGTATGGACGATGGCGGAATGGATTTTGACATAGGTTTCTAGTTTGTGTTTTATACTTGAAATAAAAACAAATCATAGTTGATTTACAATTCTTTTGACAATCCAGGGTTAGTCAAAGTACTGACATTTTTACAAACTCACAATACAGAATATCTCTCAGGTCAGGATTTGAGTGATGTTTTACGAATTAGCAGAGTTGCAGTATGGAAACATATCAAAAAAATTCAAGAGTTAGGATACATTGTTGAATCAAAACAAAAACTAGGATACAAGTTAATCTCAAATTCAGAATTATTGTTACCATGGGAAATTACTTCAAATTTAAAAACAAAGAGCATTGGACAACAAGCATATTATTTTGACTCGATAGACTCTACTCAAAATCAGGCTTTGAAAATGGCAGATGACCCTTCTAATGTAGGAGCAATAATAGTTGCAGCAAAACAAACTGGAGGTAGAGGAAGGTCAGGTAGGAAATGGGTTTCTCCAAAAGGTGGAATTTGGATTTCAATAATACTACAACCAAAATTTGACATTTCAATTACAACATTATTTCCAATAGCATCTTCACTTGCATTAGCAGTTGCAATAGAGAAGATATTTTCAATCAAGCCGGAATTAAAATGGCCTAATGATTTAACAATTAAAGGTAAAAAAGTAGCAGGGATGTTAGTCGACGTATCATTAGAATCAAACAAAATTGAAAACTTAGTTTTAGGTGTAGGAATTAATTTCGATATCAATGTAAAGCAAATTGAAAAATTACTTAAAGTAACTCCTAATTTCTACGGAGTGGCATCTCTTAAAAATGAAAAGCAAGGAATTAAACCAGTACAATTAGTTCAATCTTTTTTGTTAGAGTTAGAAAAAATTTACAAGATGTTAAATGCAAAACAAACAAAGGAAATCATTTCACAATGGACAATAAGATCCTCAACCATAGGCAAAAATGTTGAATTAGACACTACCGAGGGGAAAATCAAAGGGAAGGCCATTAAAATCGATGATGATGGAGCATTGATAATATCAGATAAGGGTAAAACGCATAAGGTCATAGCAGGCGATATCGTGCATTTATCAAAATAAAATTATTTTTTCTTTAATTTTGTTTTAGGTTTTGGTGCTTTTTTAGACGAATCAGAAATTAGTGAAGATTGTTGTTTTAGAATATCTTTCAGATCTTTTTGAATATCAAAAACAGATGAAAGTAATTCTTCAAGGGCTGTAGAATACTTAGCATATGCAATTAATAATTCAGATTTTTTTTCATTGGCTTTTGAGAGATACTCATTTGAACGAAGTAAGTTGGCAGATTGAATCATCTCAGGCATATCAGTTACAGGTTCCCCTAATTGTTCCAAGCTTGATTGAATCTCCTGAATCTTTTTGCGTAAATCGTAAATAATTTCCCCAGCACCAATATTTGTCAATACAAAATCACGTAATTGTAATCAATTAAAGATTTTCTAAGAGATAGAGACAACTCAAATATCAATCAAAAAAAGGGCATGTATAGAGTATAAATTAGAAACAAAGTATAAACAAAATCAAAATATGAGAAAATAAAGATGAAATTTATTTATTTATTATTTGTGATTTTGTTTAGTTCAACTCTGTTTATTCAAAACGCAATTGCTCAAGATAATCAGGATCCTGAAAGTATGTTTAATTTAGCTAAAGAGCATTTTGTCAAAGGGGAATATAATGAAGCAATTACCATTTATGATGACATATTAGATATTGTTCCAAATAATATTTCCACACTTAAAATGAAAGGAATTGCTCAAAGTAACCTTGATCAGCATGCTAATTCATTAAAACAATTCTTTAAAGTATTACAACACAGGCCAAATGATGTTATTTCTTTAACAGGTATGGGAGTAGGTTTTGGAAATTTGGGAGAATATCAGGAATCAATAGCATATTTTGAAAAAGCATCAAAAGAAAAGCCAAATAGTGTGGTGATAAATAATTACAAAGAATTTATCAACAAAGTTATTTCAAAATACCCTTACACTCCAACTCAGAAGCCAAATGAAACAAAACAAATTACATCAATTCCAGAATGGATTAAAAACAATGCAAAATGGTGGTCTCTGACACAAATATCTGATCAAGACTTTGCAAAAGGTATAGAATATTTAGTGCAACGTGGCATAATTCAAATTCCTGAAAACCAATCATCGGAAGGAACATCAGAGTCAGAACTGCCTTCATGGCTTAGAAAAAATGCAGGTTGGTGGAGCCAAGGATTACTAGCAGATGATGAATTTTTTAAAAGCATTCAATGGTTAATCAATAACGGATTCATCACAGTGAATTTTGAAAAAGATTCACAGAAATCTCAAGAGGATTTAGATCATGAATTTTATTTATTTGAAAAATATCTCAGAGATGTTTCAAACAACATATCTAAAGAGAAAAGATACATCGAATATCCTAATCCCAGTCAAGACGTCATAAAAAAATTCCTCAGAGATTACATAAAATGGAATTTTGAAAACGAAGTTAAAACAGCATCAGATAAATTTCCTGATCCAACTTATCAAATTGAAAATGACGTATACGTTGTTTATTACAAAGTATTCATCAACGAGCAACCATCAGGACTTCCATTGGATCATATCAGCACATTAAAGAATTCTTTTGAATTTTGGGAAGGGCGAGAATTAGAGATTGAAAATTTAGATAAAGAGGCAAGAGTCAAATTCGAAGTTACAAATCTAAAACATGAAGCAAATGTTTGGATAACATGGGTTGTTCGCAACATTGGGGATGGAGTGTTAGGGCATGCACACCTTGGAAAGGGAGTAGTAGAAGTAACATTGGGAGATTATAATTGTGATGGAAGTTTTCAACTATACGACATACGTAGTGTTGAAACAATAATGACACATGAGTTAGGACATTCACTTGGAGGAAAACATGTGACTGATGAAAACAATATCATGTATCCATCGTTCAATCCATCATACGCATACTGCTTGCTAAGTTAAACTTGAAAATCTAAATCATATTCTAAAAAACGAGAATATGAGTTAGCTCAACCTACACACAATTAACCTGCAGATATTATGTAAAATGGATAATAAGGGATTTTGATGATTATCAATATTATGCTTAAAAATACAATGATGTCAGGTCCAAAATGTCCATCTTGCGGAGATAAAAAAATGGTTACAGATCAAAACACAGGGGAATTATTCTGCAGTAAATGCGGTTTAGTTGTCACAGATAAAATTGCAGACACAGGTGCTGAATGGCGTTCCTTTTCAAATGATGAAGGCAACAAAGCAAGAACAGGTGCAGGTACATCTCTGACAATGCATGATATGGGATTATCAACTGTAATCGGTGCAGCAAACAAAGATGCAACCGGGAAACCACTTTCAACATCCATGAAAACTTCAATTGAAAGATTAAGAACATGGGATAGCAGGAGTCAAGCACATTCTTCTGCAGATAGAAATTTGAGACAAGCCCTTAATGAAATGGATAAACTAAAAGACAAACTTGCACTAACTGATGCAGTAATTGAGAAAGCAGCTTACATTTACAGAAAAGCTATGGAGAAAAAACTTGTTCGTGGTCGCTCAATCCAAGGATTAGTAGCAGCATGTCTTTATGCATCATGTAGAAATACAGAAACACCAAGAACATTAGATGATATTGCAAAGGGAATAAACATTAGAAGAAAAGATGTTGCAAGATGTTATAGATTAATTTTCAGAGAATTAGAATTAAAGATGCCAGTTGTAGATCCTGTCAAAGGAGTATCCAGAATTGCCAGCATTGCAGAGCTCAGTGAAAAAAGCAAACGTAAAGCAATTACAATTTTGAATCAAGCCAAAGAGGAAGGCATTGTAGCAGGAAAAGACCCAATGGGAATAGCTGCAGCTGCACTTTATCTTGCATGTATTAGTACAGGAGAAGTAAAATCACAAAAAGATATCTCAATTGCATCAGGAGTTACCGAAGTAACCATCAGAAATAGATGTTCAGGGCTAAGAAAAATGCTCAACTACTAAGAACGTTCAATATTATTTTTGAGATCTTTCAAATTCTAATTTATCCCAAGGAAAGACAACATATGCATCATTGTTTGTTTTTTTCCCATAAAGTAATTGTAGAGGATAAGATTTCCCACTCCTTGCAAATAATGTAACGAAAAATAGTTTAGAGGGATCATCAACCATAGATTTTATTTTTTCAAATGTTTCTCCAGTGTCAAAAATATCATCGACAACTAATGAATCTGATGAAATTTTATTTTCATCAACAATAATTTTTTCAATTCCTAAATGATCAGCCAGTAACCGAGAGGGTATCAATCCACCCCTGCTCAAGGTAGTAATACTTGAAAAAGTTCTAGACGATTTTAAAATGAGATCTGAAAGAGTTTCAATTAACGAATCAATTTCAGACCAACTCACATATTGTCCCAAAGCCATAATCAAGTGTTGGAAAAGAAGAATTAAGTTGTTATGATTAGAATGTCTTCATAGGGGATTTTTTCAGAGGTTTAATAATTTCAAGAATTTTGAATGGTAATTTACCAAAATCAATTTCTTTTTCACAGGATACCAACAAAACATCGTCATTGTTCAAAGGAAAACTCATGACAATTACTTTGTCTCTATAAGACATTGAAAAATGAACTTCACCAAATTCAGCATCAAATTCATGTCTCATTCTAACTCGCAAGGCAAGTTCCATGAACATCATTTCATCTTGTTTTTGGGCCTCTAGTGATAATAGACCATCCTTCATCCCACCGGCTGTAAGATGACCCCTGCTATTGATGAGCCTAGATGAGCGCATCTTTGGATCTAATTGGATAATTTTTTGACACATTTTTTCAAGTTCATCAACATTGTCCATTAGTCTAATTTAACAATCGAACTATTTATTGCGATCTGTAATAATAGATATCTGTGCAAGCAGATTCATCTAAAGACATTACTGATTATTACAAACATTTGTCGTTATTTTGGACAGATATCATGCATTTGATGTCAAGTAAGCCGCAAGCGTTGACATCGACAGGACCAATGAGAGCATTTGCGGCTAACTCAAAAAAAGTAACTACAGAGTTAATTGAGATAAATGAAGATTTGGTGGGATTCAATCAATATCTTACAGAATATTACAAACAGCTTGCAGATGCATGGGATGTTGCTCAAAAGAAAGTGAATCTAAAAGCTCCAGAAGTGCCACAAGACGTAGAACAAATTGAAGCATTCAAGAGAATATGGATAGATATTTTCGATAATGATTTCACAGAACTATTTGATTCTAAAAAGTTTGGAGAGAATTATGGAAAACTCGTATCAAAAGAATTAGAACTAACCAAGCATTGGAATAACATTACAAATGTTGTTTTACAATCAGTTAATCTTCCAAGTAAAGAAGAGATTGATGAAGTATACAAAGAAATGCATTCATTGAAAAAAAGAGTTGGTAAATTAGAATTAGAATTAAAAAAAAGAGAGATGAAAAAGAATGCATAGTGAATCAAGAATAGATCCAAAAATAATTGAAGAAGTTTTAAAATTTAGTAAAAATGTAATGGATGCACCAAAATTAGTTTCAGCCCCAGACGAAATTAGTTTAGAAGTAACGCCACACGATACAGTACAAAAATTAGATAAAACAAGATTACTACATTATAGGCCGCTTACAGAGAAACAACACAAAACACCACTTCTAATATCATACGCATTAATCAACAGATACCACATTTTAGATATTCAGCCAGAAAAGAGTTGGGTGCGAAATCTACTCGAACAAGGATTTGATGTATACATGTTAGACTGGGGAACACCAACTAGTATGGACAAGTATTTGGATTTTGATGATTATGTTAATGGTTATTTGGATGCATCTGTAGAACATATCAAAAATGAATCATCAACTGAAAAAATTTCATTGCAGGGATATTGTACTGGAGGAACAATTGCAACAGCATATGCAACATTACATCCAGAAAGTGTAAAAAACTACATTGCAACAGCACCAGTAATTGATGGATGGCGAGATACTACTGTAATCAGTAATCTTGCCAAGCACATGGATGTTGACAAAATGGTCGATACAATAGGTAACATGCCACCAGAATTCATGTATTATTGTTTTTCAGTCTTAAAACCATTTGAGCAAGGAATTGAAAAATATGTGAAATTTTTTAAAAATATAGATAATAAAAAATACGTAGATAATTTCCTCAGAGTTGAAAAATGGTTAGGCGACACTCCGCCAATTCCAGGTGAGTTGTTCAAGCAATGGATTAAGGATATCTATCAAGACAATCTGTTAATTCAGAATAAAATGTATGTTGGAGGAGAACGTATAGATCTGAAAAAAATAGACATGCCCACATTCACACAAATAGCAGTAGGAGACCATTTAGTTTCTCCAGAATGTAGTATGCCACTTCATTATGCAATTGGAAGTGAAGATAAAACCTTGAGAATGTATCCAACTGGACATGTTGGAATGATAGCTAGTTCCTTATCACAGAAGAAAGTTTTGCCCGAGCTAGGAAAATGGTTAGCTGAAAGATCATAAAAAAAGAAAAAAGATTAAAAAAATAGATTTTCCACTAGTTTGTTTTTGTAGTGAATGCAGAAATCCAAGATTGTAGAATGTTTTTGTTTAGGTCAGCAAATGATTTTGCATTATCGTTGAATGTTTTGATATTTTGTTGTGTTGCATCGATAGTTGCAAGAGTCACTTGGTTTTGTATAGAAGCTGCCTTCACAAATTCTTCAGTTGTATCATTAATTACTTTCAATGTTGCTTCAGGGATATTTGCTGCAATACCAGATTTCTTTACATATTCTTTTTGTAGTGTGATAGTTGAATCTACTACATTTTCATATGCTTGAAGATATTCCTGTTGTACATTAGTAATTGATTGATGATATTGTGGTACTGATTGTTTAATACCGTTGAAGAGTTTGTCAACATTTTCTTGATATACAGAAAATACATCTTTTGGATTTGTTTGTGTTGTTTCGTTTTTACTCATTGTTTCACCTCCTTATTTTTTGATTTTTTTGCTATTGGTAGAATAATGACTTGAACTAAATCACCGTCACCTAAACCAAGGGCATTACGTTCAGCTTCAGGAATAGAGATTCGCCCATTACTACTGATAGTAGTTTTGTAAGCACCCCAATTCATGAATGAGGGAAGCATTTGGCCGATGTTAAACATGGTATCCATACTTTTACTTTGCATGGTCGACATGTTATCCATCATGTTAGATTGAGTTTGTCGAGCACTGTCAGAAACTCCCTTTAGGGTTTCCAAAGGATTGAATGTTTGGCTAGTTTGATTTGTCATCAATGAACCAAAATTTTTCATAAATTCTGCTTGAGCGCGTCCACTTTTTTGAATCCAAGATTTGAACATCTCAGAAGGATCGTATAGGTTTTGATTACCACTCATAGGTAATGGTTGGAATCATCAGTATTTAAATGATCTAAACCCCATTAAGGAATTCTAAAGATTTGGAAGCAAAAGTGTGTGGATCTTGAACATATGGAGTATGACCGCATCCGTCCATTCTAAAAAAGCGACAATCTTGAATAGATGAGATAAAACTATCAGAATAACCAATTGGGATTACAGGATCGTCTGAACCCCAAATTATCAGAGTAGGTGTTGTAATAGATCCAAGTTTCGTAGTAATTAGTTCAGAGTTTTTTAATCCTAAAACAGTAGACATGAATGCAAGTTTTGCATTAGGTAATTGCATTCGCTCAATAAAACCAGTGACAATTTCTTGTGGAATTTCTTCACCAGAACCCTCCATTAGCTCAAATGCATTTTTGGCAGTTTGTTCACTAGGATACAATGCAGCCATAACGTATGCATCAAGAGCAGGTGTTGATTGTGTCATAGCTCCTGCAGGAGAAACAAGAATAAGTTTCTCAATTTCTTCAGAGTGTGATGAAGTGTAATTAGCTGCAATTTGTCCTCCCAATGAGGAGCCAATTAAGTTTGGACGAACAATTCCAGATTGTGCAAAAAATTTTTCTAAAAAGTCTGAAAAGAATTCAGGAGTATAATCAAGATGCGGTTTATCACTTAATCCAAATCCTATTAAATCAGGAACAATTACTCGGTAGTTCTTTGAAAAAAGAGGGATCACACTTAACCATCTTTCAGCTGATGCACCCAATCCATGAAGTAAAACAATGATGTTTTTTGAATTGCCTGATTCCAAATAGCGAATTTTATGCCCATCAATTTTAAGAAATTTCTCTTCCACTATTTTAGCAACAATTATCATCACTAGATAAGTTTTAATGAATTTGGCGATCAATCACCTAAATAACAAACAAGATTTTTGGAAATAAGAAGTATGTTTTTTAGTATCAACCAAAGTGAATAATTGTGATCAAAAAGAAAATTTTAAAAATATTGGTCCCATTAGATGGATCTAAAAACTCCACTAGAGGGCTAGAAACGGCAATTACACTAGCTAGAAGTTGTGGAGCTACAATTACTGGAATTTATTCAATTTACGCACCACCACACTCAGAATTTAGAGGTGTTGGCTCTGTAGAAAAAGCCCTAAACGATAAAGTTAAAAAATTCATGGAAGAGGCAAAGAATTTAGCTGCTAAAAACGGCATTGTGTTTAATGAAAAGATTGCCAGGGGCGAAATAGGATACAATATTATCAAAATGGCCCACGGAAAAGGTAATTTTGATATGATTGTAATTGGATCACGTGGAAGAAGTTCAACAAAAGAAATGTTCTTTGGAAGTGTTTCTAATTATGTAATCCACACATCAAAGATTCCAGTAGTAGTTGTAAAGTAATCTAAGAAAATCCGTGTTTTTTAAAATATTTTTGATGGTATTCTTCTGCCCTGTAGAATGTAGGGGCAGGAACTATTTCAGTGACAATAGGGTTATCGTATTTTCCTGACTTTTCTAGGAATTCTTTAGAGGATTCAGCAATTTCTTTTTGACTTTCATCATGATAAAAAATGGATGAACGATATTGAATTCCAACATCAGGACCTTGGCGGTTTAATGTTGTTGGATTATGATTTGACCAAAATACATCTAAAAGTTCTTCAAAAGAAATTTCATCAGGATCATATTCAATCTCTACAGCTTCTGCATGCCCGGTTTTATCAGTGCATACTTCTTCATACGTAGGATTTGGAAGTTGTCCACCAATGTATCCTACTGCAGTGGATTTGACCCCTTTTGTTTTATTGAGTAAATCCTCAACATGCCAAAAACATCCTGCACCAAAAGTGGCTTTCATAAAATACATCATCAGAAACAGAATTAATAGTATTCTAAATTATTCAACTAAAATAATATCTTCTTGGATCAAATATTTGACGGAATTAATGAATTCCTGTTGAGAGATAACTCCGGTAGCCCACCAATGAGATGTATTTCTAAACCAAGACGGCACATCTTCAGTGGAAAAAGAATTGTAATTGATTCCAGAGATTACAATAATCTTATTTTGTATCATGAAATCCAACCCAAGCATAAATTCACTATCAGAAATTTCCCCAGTAGCCCAATTTCTTGCATAATCCTTTATCCAATCTGGAATATAGGTAGAAAATCCTAGAATAGAGTAGATTGTTTTTCCAGGAAATTGTGAATCAAACCAAGATTTGTATGATGGCTCATTATTGTATCGGTCAACATAGTATTGTGGGGATTTATCAAAAGCAGGAAAATTTTCCACATGGGTAGAAGGATAACCTATAACCTGATCAAGATCATATGATGGGAATTGTGAATCAAACCAAGATTTGTATGATGGCTCATTATTGTATCGGTCAACATAGTATTGTGGGGATTTATCAAAAGCAGGAAAGCCAAAAAGTAGCATCTTAGGATTCTCAATAAACGAGTCATTAACGTCAGTATTCGGTGTGGATGTTGGCGGTGTGGATGTTGGCGGTGTGGATGTTGGCGGTGTGGATGTTGGCGAAACATACTCAGAGGATTTTCGATATTCTATAGATTTCTCTAAATTTCCACCATAAGAAATTTTTATTGTATAATCTCCATTTTCAGACCATGTAGGACCCCCAGCATTAATTATTTTTGTAAAAGTTCCATCATTGTTTGGAATAATGCTATCAACATGAGCCAAACCAGATCCACTAGGAGTAATGATTTGCACAATTATAGAAAAAAGATCAGGATCATAATCAACACTACCAGAAATGATTATAGATTCATTAGTATTGTAAAGTGTTTTGTCAGTAGTAAAATCATTAACGCTTGCAAAAGAAGAAACGAAAAATATTGGAGACGTAAACAGTAGAAAAATAAAAATCAGAAGGACATTCATAATTAAAGATAATTTTTCAAGGTGTAATTAAAGAATTTGCCAAATGGCATAATTAGATCTAATTAACGTCAGTGAAAATTTCGACCACTTTTTTTGCCAAATTTTCAATATTTGCAGATGGTTCTGCAGAAATTAGTAACAGTATTTGTGTGATAGGGAATGGAAAACTCACTAAAACTGCCTTGTCTCTTCGTGCTGCAAGGTAATTGATAGGTCCTAAACTTTCATCATATTCTTTTCGTATAGATGCTTTTGAAACAAATTCTAAAAAGGATTGTAAACGAGTCTCATCACCTTCATGAGGAACAAGGCCTTCTTTGAAGCCACCAGCTATTAGTTTGCCCTCTTTGTCAACAATACCTGCAAATCGAATCTCAGATTCAGTCAGCAATTGGTTACATTTTTCACCAAATAATTTCAAGCCAGCATCAGACATTATATTTAGAATTAAAATATCAAAAATAAAAACCTAGCCAATTTAAGAAATACAGGATTATGACATGGGTCATAATTCCAGATTGGTCACCATGTTTAAGAAATTTTTACATGGAATTAATAAGTAAAACTTGAAACATAAAATTATTGAGAATACTAGGCTTTGGAATTATGGCAATTGTGTTAATATCAAGTTTTGGTCTTCAAAACAGTTATGCTCATGATCCAGGATTTCCAGTAAGTACATCAGAAGACATTTTAAAATTTTGTGAGTTTTTTTATGATGAATATGAATTACTTGGAATAGATAATCTGACTCAACAGCATTCAAATTTTCCCAATCTTAGAACATGTGCGATTTTATACAATCACGTTGCATGGAACAGTACACATCAAGCCAGAGACATAGTATTGATAGCAGAAATTGAAAAATATCTAGGAGATTCAAGTTACATCAAAGAAAGACACTTGAGATATTCCGACGTTATTCCAAACTGGATTAAAAAAGAAGCCCAAATGTGGGTAGATAATGTGAATCAAGATACAGATTTTGCACATGGAATTAGAACCATGATAGAAGCAGGGATTATTTTTTCAGAAGCAAAAGAACGAAAATGTAATCAAAGTGAGTTATGTTTGAAGGAACGAGATTTTATTAAATATTCACATATTGACAAATACGATAACACAGTCACCATAGAACACGAAGTGTATTCAATTAGTGATAATGAAATAATTTTAAAAATTACTGAGACTTCGAAGGAAGGGACAGAGACAACACAAATGAATCTAGATATGAAAGGATTGATCAAAACAGAAGAATGTTGTAAATTTTATGAATATGTCATACCAATTCCAATATACACAGAAGATATCATTGCAAAAGATTTGAAAATTACAAGTGAAACAACATACATGATAGATGGACAGATAAAACAATCGTGGTTAGCAACGGATTCAACAGGTCAGAATGTCAAAATCGTCGATAAAGACACAGGCCTTGTTTTTTTGTATGAATTTCATGAGACAAAAGTATTGTCAGTTGGAGAGAAAACAATAATTACAGATACCAATTTCTTTGATACAAAATACAATGGCAAATCATATCAAACAGAAATTCCAAAGTGGTGGAAAATAACTACAAAGTGGCTATTACAAGAAAAAATTTCTGAATCAGAGTATTTACGAGCTATGGAAAATTTGATTACACGAAATATACTAAAAGTGTGATCATAAATAACATTTTAACAAAACATAATCAATAATTTTAGATTCAGATGTTTTTTTCATTTTTTGGATTGATTTGAATAGAATTTTTTCAACGTATGAAGGATAATTTTTCAAAATCGCTTCTCTTAGTTTTACTCTGTTTTTCAAATAATAATCTGCGAGAGGATCATAAACTTTGGAGCCAATTAATTTTTCTTCAGATATTGAAAATCCAGCAGATAGAATTGAATTTTTGATGTAATCTATACTGTAATGTTCAGAGGACCATGTGAATTTTAAAAGTCCCAATTCTCTTAAGGAAGATTTTTTGAGAGTTACAGGAACAGCCATGACAAGCAATCCAGATGGCTTTAAGATTCTTTTAGATTCAGCAATAAAAGTAGAGAGAGGTTTGAAATGTTGTGCAGACTCTAATGCCAACACACGATCAAGGGAATTGTTTTGAAATGGTAATTTTGTCGAAGTTGAATTTAAAAATTCAATGTTTTTTTGATGTCCAGGAAAAACCAATTGTTTGAAATTAATATTTACATCATACAATTTAAGATCAGAATATTCATCCCTCCACATCTTAGATGGTGCAGATAGTCCACTACCCACGTCAGCAACATCCATTCCAGAAGATAACTCTGCCATATCTGCAAAAACTCGACAGAGATTTTTTTGTGCAGAAATAGGATCCTCATGATTTTGATCCCAAAATCCAAAATTAAGCATAGAGCCACCTGTAGCCAACTGCATGACGGGAGAAAGAGAAGTGTATAGATTTACAACATCTTTTTCACTTCTACGAAATGTCCATAAAAATAGGTCTAGAGGATTTATAGATATCAAAAATAATTCTAAATTATTTTAAAGATATGACTATTAATTTCTAAGGTAATCCTTCTGAATCCTCAACACAGTGTTTGTGAACCCAATTTTCATCTTTATTTTTTGCAATCTCTTTACCAGGTTGTATTTTATCACCACAAGAGTCGCATGATGTTGCAAATTTTGCTTTCATGGATAGTTTTCATAAAGAGAGAATAAATCAACTATGTTGTAAATAGTGTCAACCAATGATTAACATGTTTTATTAATTTGAAATATTTACTCACAGTATGAGTAATGAAAGGAATGGATCAGATTCTAAAATCATACTTGCAAAATGGATTGATCGATTTCTTGCGTGGCTGATTGATTTTGTAATAATTTCAAGCTTATCCACCATGATTATTTTTTTATCATTTGGATCAATATATTATGAATTTGATGATGCTGGACTATGGGCTGAAAACATACAGTATATTCCAGCCAGTATCTTATTCTTTGTTTATTGGATAATTTTAGAATACAAGACAGGTCAAACAATTGGGAAAAAAATTCTCAATTTGAAAGTAGTAGACATTAAAGGTGGAAAGCCAAAATTAACAGGAATCATACTAAGTAGTTTTGGTAAATCATTTCTACTTCCAATCGATGTGATTTTGGGATGGATTTTAACTAATGAAAAACGACAAAGAGTTTTCAATAAATTAGGAGACACCATAATTGTGAAAATAAAAGATTTTCCAGAGACGACAGATTTGAAATATGTAAAAGACTAGGTTTTGTCATATTTTGTTGAATATTTACTTTGAAGAATTAAGCAACAGATCTATTAGCAACTCTAGATCACTTTGACTAATGCCTGAGAACCAAAATGAATGGTGGGTAGGATTACCAAAAGAACTTCAAAAAGATATTGAGTTAGAAGAGTAAACGCCAGCCCACTAATAATATCTACAGAGGTAAAGTAACAGTGAATGTAGTAGGCTTGTTACTCATAGAAATAGTGCCACCGTGTTGTTCTACTATACTTTTACAAATTACCAATCCCAATCCAGTACCAGTAGTTTTAGTGGTGAACATTGGCTCAAATATCCTGCTCATGTTTTCCTCAGGAATACCAGGTCCAGAATCAGAAACTTTTATAGTTAAAAATTTGGAATCGGCAGAAGCAGTTACATTTACTTCACCCTGTCCATCCACTGCCTGTACAGCATTATTGATCAGATTAGATAACACCGCCTCTATTTTTCGAGGATCACATTTGAGAGTGAAATTTTTTTCAGGTAAATTCACAGTAATTCCATAGGAAAATTTTATGTGATTCATAGCTAACTTCAAAATATTCATAAACGAACTAGTTTTCTTTTTGATTTCAGTAGTTCTAGCAAAATCTAAAACATCTTCGATGATTCTATCCATATCAAAAATTGAATTTTGCATCCTTAGCCATTTTTCTTTATCTTTAGATTCAAGTTTTGATAAAATTTCAGGAGTTAGCATTTCTGCATAAGTGTGCATTATGGTTAATGGATTTTTCAAATCATGTGCAACTCTACTTGCCATAGTTCCAATGGTAGCCAATCGTTCAGATCTAACTAAATCACTGCTTTTACTTTCAACTTCAGAAATTAAATTCTTATTTTGTTTAAGGAGTTTTTTTTCTAATGCTAAAAGTTTGGCCTCTACTTTTTTTTCTTTAGTAATATCAGTTCTAATTGCAACATAATTTTGAATTTTCTTATCAGAATCAAATGTAGGAATAATAGTGGATTTTAACCAATAAAATGTGCCATCTTTTGCACGATTTTTTATTTCACCGCTCCAAACTTTGCCAGAAGAGATAACATCCCACAACTCAGTAAAAAATTCATCAGAATGTTCATCAGATTTTAAAATTCTATGATTCTGTCCAATTAATTCTTCTTCAGAATATTTTGATAGTTCACAGAATTTTTTATTTGCAAAAATTATTGTTCCTTCTGAATCAGTAATTGCAACAATAGAATGATCAGATAGGATTTCTTCAAAATCATCAAAATTAATATTTAGTTTTTCAAAAGAAGCAGAAATTCCCATTACCATACTAAAATTCTCATTTGATATAATAGAATTGGTTGTATGTTATTTTTCAATAACAGAGTAAATAGTCGTGTATAGTTTTCACTAGGCAGATTTCAAATAATTACAATTCATAGCTAACGCTAAGAGTTAATTATCAAATCAAAAATGCATAGCTTACGCTATGTATGATTTGAAATGAAATCATCGTACAAGTCGTGTATTATGTAATCCACTTGATGATATGAAATTTGATCATCGCGCATAGTCTCTATGTAAGTGGCTGAACCGATGTGTTGGTCTATTAGTAAAGGCTGGCTCACCACTCGCCGAAGCTTGTGATCTACACCACCTTCCTATCAACGCAGTATTTTGCTGCCGACCTTCATCTTACGAAAGAATAACTTGTCTCGGGATAGGATTCGTGCTTAGATGCTTTCAGCACTTAGCCTAAACGGCTTAGCTGCCCGGCCTGCCTTATCAGACAACCGGTAAACCAGTGGCCACGCTGCTCTGTTCCTCTCGTACTCGGAGCAACTTCCCCTCAGTTATTCGCGCTTCCATCAGGCAGAGACCGACCTGTCTCACGACGGTCTAAACCCAGCTCATGTTCCCTTTTAATAGGCGAGCAGCCTCACCCTTGGCCCCTGCTGCAGGACCAGGATAGGAAAAGCCGACATCGAGGTACCAAACCGCGGGGTCGATAGGAGCTCTCGCCCGCGACGAGCCTGTTATCCCTGGGGTAATTTTTCTGTCACCTCCGGGCCCCAATAGTGGGCACACGAAGGATCGCTAAGCCAGACTTTCGTCTCAGAATTCCGTGCGTTTGGAAATCCTGTCAGTCTAGTTTTTGGCTTTGCCCTCTTCAACGGATTTCTGACCCGTTTGAACTAAACTTTGGGCCCCTTTGATATCTTTTCAAAGGGGTGCCGCCCCAGCCGAACTGCCTACCTGCACGTGTCTCCGGTCTTCACTGGATAAGTGGTACTGCAAAAAGAGTCTGGTGTTACATCGTTGCTTCACTAACATCCCGGGGAATGTTAGGCATAGCTCCCAGATACCCTGTGCAATTCTTACTATACCACAAGCACAAGCTGCAGTAAAACTCCACGGGGTCTTCTCTCCCCGATGGAAGTTGATGGACTGTTCGTCCACCTTATGTGGCTTCACCGGGTTGTAGGCGGGGACAGTGGGGCTCTCGTTGTTCCATTCATGCGCGTCGGAACTTACCCGACAAGGCATTTGGCTACCTTAAGAGAGTCAGAGTTACTCCCGGCGTTAACGGGCCCTTAGCTCGGTTGAACCCAAGTTTTAGGTACCCGCACCGGCCAGGATTCAGCGACTATACAAATCCTTTCGGACTAGCAGTCGCCTGTGTTTTTATTAAACAGTCGAAACCCCCTTGTCATTGCAACCTGCTCACCCCATTCCTCATGAAGTGTGCAGGCATCCCTTATACCTAAGCTACAGGACTAATTTGCCGAATTCCCTCACCATACGGTATACCCGTAGCACCTTAGCTTTCTAAGCCAGCGCACCTGTGTCGGTTCTGGGTACGAACTTGTATCTTACTAACTACACAATCTTTCATGGTCTCCTGGACTCGAGGAAACTTCGCTAACGCGAAGCCATTCCTACCTCGGGAAGGTTCTCGTCATTACGACACTCCCCCTCCCTCGAATAGTTGGATACAACGATGGTTGTACAACCCCTATCCGGAAGCGAACCATATAGCTCAAACGCTTGATACAAGGTACTAGAATATTAACTAGTTTCCCATTCGGTGTACTCTGTTGAGGTACATCTTAGGATCGACTACCTCCAGGCTGATAACGCATTGCCTGGAAACCCTTGCGCTTACGGTGGTATAGATTCTCACTATACTATGCTGTTACTACCACCAAGATCTGCAATAGAAATCGGTCCACAGGACGTCATCGCCCTGCTTCGACCCAATCACTACGCCAACCTACCACGAATCATCCATTGATAATTATCCAAAGTATCGGTATTTTGCTTTAGCCCCGTCCGTTTTTGAGGCATCCCCCCTCGGCAGGTAAGTTGTTACACACTTTTTAAAGGATAGCTGCTTCTGAGCTTACCTCCCTGCTGTCTTGGCGCGAACACGCCCTTTGGCTTGACACTTAGCAAAAATTTAGGGACCTTAACTTCAGTCTGGGTTAAACCCCTTTCGGCCGTGAGCCTTACGCCACACGAGCCCGTGTGCTTGCTTCTACGATGCGTATCCGTTCGGAGTTTGAATGAGGGGTGAGGGATTTCTCCCCCGCGCCCCTCTATCAGTGCTCTACCGGAAACGCTATCTCCACAAACCACGCCCTGCGAGACGCTTCGGTTGGAACTAGCGAGCGCCAGTCTAGATTGGTTTTTGACCCCTATTCCCAAGTCACAACAACGATTTGCACGTCAGAACGTCTTAAGACCTCCAGCGGGCTTTCGCCCGCCTTCATCTAGCTCAGGAATAGATCGACTGGCTTCTAGCCTAGCCGCCATGACTCTACGCACTTTCACACGCTTCTCCTGACTTCTTGCGAAGCTGCGAGAACTCGGTTTCCCTTCGCCTACACTTTGAAAGTTTAAGCTTGCCATGACAGTTAGCTCCTTGGTCCGTGTTTCGAGACGGAACGCGTGACACTGATGATTTGAACATCAAATCTTCAACTCTATTGCTAGAATCTCTAATCTGAAAAAATCACCTTCCATGCCACGCACGTCTGTAAGTAATAGGTTTCATGCACTTTTCGCCCCCCTTCCGGGGTACTTTTCAGCTTTCCCTCACGGTACTAGTCCACTATCGGTCTTGAGAAATATTTAGCCTCGGATGCTACTTTCACCCATATTCATTGCCCACTACCAAGGACAACTACTCGGGTATGAATAGGACTCTTCCCACTTCGCCTAAGGGGGTATCACCCTCTTCGCCAGAACTTTTCAGATCATTTCAGCTGTGTTCCAAGATTCCATATTATCATACCAAAACACCACATCTCCCGAAGGATTCAGTTTGGGCTCTTTCCTTTTCGTTCGCCACTACTTGGGAAATCTCAATTGATTTCTTTTCCACGTGGTACTAAGATGCTTCAATTCCCACGGTTCGACTTCCAATACTAGTGTACTGGAATGTGCATAAGCACAAGATTCTCATTCGGACATCTCGGGATCATAGGATGCGTGCGCCTACCCCGAGCTTATCGCAGCTTGCCACGTCCTTCATCTCTCCTCAAGCCTAGCAATCCACCTATTACCGTCTTTACACCGGTATATTCAGCCACATATTACACGACTATGCACGACGATCATTGCAAGCCACCGGTGAGTGGCCCACTACATCCTTCATACATCACTTTTGGTGATGCATTGCATCGATGATTTCAATGTGAAGATTATGTACACCCGTACACTTTTCCATGTCTAAGGAGGTGATCCGACCGCAGGTTCCCCTACGGTCACCTTGTTACGACTTTT
>JACNFR010000042.1 GCA_014384555.1 Candidatus Nitrosopumilus sp.
ATTGAAGGTGAAGTAGAACGAATGGAAGGTTGTGGGATTCAATTTTTAGGAAAAATACGACCTGGATCTGCTGGAACCAAAGTTACTTTCATTCATCCAAAATCACTTCATGGTGTTTTGGCTGAACTATGTTCTCATCCTAAAGAGTGAATGAATCCTTGAGTGACTCTGAAACAATTTCAAAAATTAAATCTCATTTAGAAAAAACAAATGATATAATTGAAAATTCTATTGAGCAAGATTCACTATTTCATGATTCTTCCAAAAATAAAATATTCAAACTATGGCTTGAATCCAATAACTTTGCTTTGGATATTCTAAAACAAAATTCTAAAGAATAACTATTCCATCATTTTCAAAGTATCAGAAGCTGTAATGATGCCTATGATCTTGGATTTTTTTGAAACTAGAATACATTTTGAGTATCTTATCAGTGGAACTAGTACATTTGCTGGAGTGTCAAAATCCACTATGGGTGGAACTGGATCCATTGTATCTGATAACTTTGCTTTTTTCAGTTCAGTTTCTCCTAAATCTGCTAGATGTTTTACAATTCCATCTTCAGATACGACTCCTACTACATCAGAATTATTAAAAACAGGAATTTGACTGATTGACAATTCATGCATTTTTTTGATTGCATCATGAAGTGTGTTTGTTGGTTTTAATTTTACTATATCCTTACTACAAAAATCTCCTGCAGTATGCGATGATGATTCTCCTTCTAATTGTGCAAGGCTCTCAAAAATCTTTTTAGCAGTTTCATAGCTTGGTTGACTTCTTCCTGATTCAATTTGATTGATCATCGATGTACTAACTCCAGTCATCACTGCAAGTTTCTTTTGAGTAATCCCTATCTTTAGTCTAATTTGTTTTATTGAATCTATTCTTGGTAGCAATCAGTTTAGAGATAATTTTGATTGATTTAAAAATTTGTTTTCTTATGTTTTTGGAGAATTAATCATCATTTCTCAATCTCCATTTTAATTCCCCTGCTTCTCTTACGAATATCTCTGGAGATTCTTTACTGTGGTTGTTTTTGATATGTGACATGTATGTGACAAGTGATGTATAATTTTCATTGCATACTGGACATATCTTGATAAATCCCATATTCTATAGTGATTTACAATACATATTAGCAAAGTTGTGATTTTCAAGTTTGATTTTGCTCTGTTCTTAGAAATTATTTTAAAAATTTAGATGTCCTTAATGAGTGATTTTATACCAGAAATTGATTCTGAATTAATTTCAATCTCTTTATGTTCTTCTTTTACATGTTCGATGACTTTGCTCATCAAATCTTCTTCAGTTTGTGAAGTGGCTGACCATTTACAATCTTTACCTGCATCCGAACATCTAATACTTTTTGTCATAATTATGATAAACTACTCTAGAATTTATTTATTTTTTCTTTGATTTTGCTTTTTTTGGTTGCTCAATTGCTGCTTGAGCTGCTGCTATGATTGCAATAGGAATTCTATGTGGTGATGCACTAACATAACTAAGGCCTATACTGTGACAGAATTTGATTGAATCAGGATCTCCTCCATGTTCTCCACAAATTCCAATTTCCATGTTTGGTCTGAGTCCTCGTCCTGCAGCAACTCCGATTTTTATTAAACTGCCTACACCGTTGACATCAATTGATTGGAATGGATTTCTCTCAAGTAACTCTTTTTCCATATATTCTGGAAGGAATTTCCCTTCTACATCTTCTCTACTGAAACTGAATGTTCCTTGTGTAAGGTCATTAGTGCCGAAACTAAAGAATTCTGCTGTAGTTGCAAGTTCATTTGCAGTAAGTGCTGCTCTCACGACTTCGATCATAGTACCAAAGTTTATCTTTAATTTCATTTTGTGTTTTGACTCTGTCTCTTTTTTAATGGAATCATAAATTTTCTTGATATGATTTAATTCTGCAATACTACTGATTTGGGGAATCATAATTTGAGGATGTGCTTTAACTTTTTTCTTTGTCAATTCAACTAATGCTTCAAAAACTGCACGAATTTGCATTTCATAAATTTCGGGATATGTAATTCCTACACGGACTCCTCTATGCCCCATCATTGGATTAACCTCTGCTAATTCTCTTGCTCTTTTCAAAACTATTTTTGCTTGATTAATTTCATCTGTACTTCCACTTGATTCTAATTTTTGAATTTTTTCAACTAATTCTTCTGGATTAGGTAAGAATTCGTGTAATGGTGGATCTAGTAATCTGATTGTTACTTCATAACCCTCCATGGCTTTTAGAATTTCAATAAAGTCGCTTTTTTGCAATTCACCTAATTTTTTTAATATTTTACTTCGTTCTTCAATATTTTCAGCCATGATCATTTCTACAAATAAATTAATTCTATCGCTACCATTGAACATTCTTTCTGTTCTACATAATCCAATTCCTTGACCTCCGAATGTTCTTGCAAGCTTTGCACCTTCTGGCGTGTCTGCATTTGCTCTAATTCCTATCTTCTTTGCTTTTTGGGCCCAGTCTAAAATTTGTTCAAAGTCTTTAGTGACTTTTGGCTCTACTGTTGGTATTTCTCCAATGAATACAGTACCTGCACTTCCATCAATGGTGATTGTTTCTCCTCCTTTGATTGTTATTCCATTAGCAGTGCATGTGTTATTATCATAATCGATTTTTAATTCAGGACATCCCACTATGCATGGTTTTCCCATTCCTCTTGAAACAATTGCTGCATGAGATGATTTACCTCCTAAACTAGTCAAAATTCCTTCTGATGAAAAGAATGCAGGAACATCTTCTGGCTTTGTTTCTTTTCTTACTAGGATGACTTTACTTCCAGAGTCTCCTAATTCAATTGCTTTTTTAACATCAAATACTACTATTCCACTTGCTGCTCCTGGGGAAGCTGGAATCCCTTTTGCTAATTGTTTATAATTTTTAATTTGTGATTCATCCATTGTTCTGTGTAGTAATGCTTCTAATTGCTGTGCAGGAATTCTTGTAAGTGCTTTATTTTTATCAATTAATTTTTCTTTTACCATGTCTACTGATGTTTTTACTAATGCTGCTGCACTCATCTTTGCTGTTCTTGTTTGTAATAGGTAGAATTTTCCTTGTTCGATAGTAAATTCAATATCTTGTGGTTCTCTGAAATGTTTTTCTAATTTGGTACATGCATTGCTTAATTCCTTGTGTGATTTTGGCATGTCTTTTTTTAATAATTCGATACTCTTTCCTGTTCTTACTCCTGCAACAACGTCTTCTCCTTGAGCGTTGATTAGGTATTCCCCTTCAATCTCTTTTTTACCATTATGGCCATTTCTTGTAAATACTACTCCTGTTGCACTGTCATCTCCCATGTTTCCAAATACCATTGTAACTACGTTAACTGCAGTTCCATTTGCAATGTCTTTTGTAATATTGTTTTTTTCACGATAAACTATTGCTCTTTCTCCCATCCAGCTTTTGAAAACAGCTTCTATGGATAAGACTAATTGCTCATCAGGTGTATCTGGAAATTTCCTTTTAGTGTGCTCTTCGCAGATTTTTTTATATTCTGACACAATTACTTTTAGAGATTCTACGTTTAGTTTACTGTCATCTGAAACTCCTTGTTTGGTTTTTGCAGAGTCTAAGACATGATCAAATTTCTCATCATTTACTCCGAATACAACTTTTCCAAATAATTGGATAAATCTTCGATATGAATCCCATGAAAATCGTGGATTTTTTGTTTGCTCTGCAAACCCTTCTACTGTTTTTTCATTTAATCCTAAATTCAAAATTGTATCCATCATTCCTGGCATAGATATTGCTGCACCGGAACGAACTGAAACTAATAATGGGTTTTTTGTTGAATTCCATTTTTTACCTGTCTTTTTTTCCATTTTTGCAATATTTTTCATTACTGCTGGCATGACCTCTTTTGGAAGTTTTCTGTTGTTTTCATAATACTTGTTACAAACTTCTGTTGTGATCGTAAATCCTGGAGGTACTGGCAGTTTTAATCGAGTCATTTCGCTTAATCCTGCTCCTTTTCCACCTAACAGCATTCTTTTTTTGCTGTCTGCTTCTTCAAATGCATAAACTGGCTTATTTTTTACCATGCAAAATTTTGTAAATTATTTGGCTTTTTAAACCAATGCCTTGGAAAATTCAGAAATTACTTTGTCCCAATCTTTTGCTTTAATAATTCCACTAGCAACCAAGATGCCTTTTGATCCTAATTCAATCGCTTTTGCCACGTCTTCTCCTGATACAATTCCTGCACCACAAAGTAATTTTGTTTTATTTTTAGAATTATTTACAATGCTTGCAGCTTTTGCAATCAATTCTGGTTTTTCTTTAGAAACTGCTTTACCTGAGCCAATCAATTCTGGAGGCTCAATTGCAATATAGTCTGGATTTAATTTCACATATTTTTTTACTTCTGCAATATCTTTTACACATAATATGGATATCATTTTAAGTTCACTCAACTTAATTACTAATTTTTCAATATTCTTGCTTGAAATTCTATGTTCACTGTGATTGATCAATGATCCCTTCACTTTGGATTTTTTTAACAATTCTGGAATTACAAAACCTGTTGTACTTCCTACTTTGGAGACATCAATATGTTGAGCGAGAATTGGGATGGTACTATTTGCAACTAATCCGATCAAATGCTGTGGTGGGGAAATGGCAATTTTTACTTTGTATTTTTTAGAAATTTTTTCTGCTGTTTTAACAAATTTAATTATTTTATCTCCTGCTATCTCTTCATAATTTTTACAATTAATTACAAACATCTTCCATTGCAATTTTCTATATTGTATTTAATTCTTGATTAAGATTGTTTTATTTTTGATAGGTTGTCGTATCTTTTTTTCATTGTAGATACGATTATCATTAAAGTTAATCCTGCCAAATTTGTGCCTATGATGAATACATCTGATACTATGATTCCATAAATTAACCATAGAATTGATCCTGCAGCTATGAAGATCATCAAAAACTTTGAAACATCATTTAGTCTCTTTGTTTTATATCCTTTGTAAATTTGCTCTACCCATCCAGTAAGAATTAACACTCCTGCTGAAATCCCTAATATTGTCAAAAGTGTTCCGTCAACTTCCATGCTTCAAATCAACTCCAGAAAAATTCATCTAACCCTGTCTGCTTTGGTTTTCCTAACATTGTATCAAAATCTAAATCCATTGAAGATGTAATTTGTTCTAATGTCGATTCCATAAATTCCATGTATTTTTTAGAATCAATCTCTTCTTTCTTTGCCAATTCTACTGGTTTGACTCCTGGTTTGTTTAGAGTTTTGATAAATGAAATTTTATCTCCTTTTTTTATTTCTCTTATTGATTCCAATTGCTTTGCAGCACGAATATGTTGAGGAATTGTTTTTACATATTCTGAAGGGGATTTACTAAGCATTACATTGAATGTTAAATCCTCTAATGGGATTTCTTTTGCCTCTACTTTTTTTCCACAAATTGAAATTTTTTCTGTAATGTCTTGCTTTGCTTTGACAAAGTCATCCATGGTCTGAACTTTGGATAATATGTCTACTAATTCATAAAATAAATTTTTGATAAATGCTGGTGTATGTGATTTTTTACCTGTTAACCCTTTGACATCTACTTTACCTGATTTTGTTACTCCTAGATAGTTTTTCTTTCTGTTACTTAGTACACAATATCTGTATGTTTTATCAATCTCTAAATCAACCCCATGTTCTTTTTTGGCTTGCTCTATTACAATCTGAATTTGTTCTGGAGTTGGGTTTTTGATAAATAATGAATCTGTGTCGCCATACAACACCTCAATTCCTGTCTCTTCACATTTTTTAATCGTCTCCAAAATTGTAAATCGTCCTATTGCAGTTGTTGCTTCAGCAACTGGCAGGAAATATAGTGGGAATATTTCAGCACCCATTACCCCATAACTGGCATTTAGAATTACTTTGAGTGCTTGACTGACAACTGTGTATTGTTGTCTTTGATCATCTGTCAGTGTCTCTTTTTTTGATAAACTCTTGTAGTAATTTACTCTCAGATCTCTCAATGATCCGATAATCATTGATGTGAGGCCGTTTTTCTTTGTACATGCCCAGTGATTTGTACCTGGTATTGTGTTTTTTTTACATTCTTCATGAGTACATCTTACTGTTTCATATGATAAATTCCGAACTTTGATAATACTTGGATACAGACTTGCAAAATCCATCACAACAACATCAAAATGAATTCCTTCTTTTGGCTCAACAACAAGACCTCCTCGATATTTTTTATCTTTGATTACTGCATCAGACATTACTCCTTCTGATCTTCTTTGTAATTCTTCACGTTTTGGAATTAGATAATTTCTTCGTCGATGTTCATAATACAACAAACTTCTAATCCATTGTGACACTCCTAATCTTGCAACATCGTCCATTGGCAACCTGCCTATTCTTGCAATGATTACAAGTAAATCCATCAACAAATCCTTGTTGAAGCTGGTAAGTTCGTATGTTAGTAGGGCGTCATTGTAACAATAATTTGCAGTTTGGTATAATGTCAATTCGTCAAACTCTAATCCATAATCTATCTTTTCTTTTCCTAAAAGTGCCTTTGAGACACTGTTTAGAGAAAAATCTGTATATGATTGACTGAAAGCATAAATCTGAAATGATCTATTTGAAAGAACTTTGTACAAGTCTAAATGAACTCCTTCTTTGAGGGTTGCAGAATCTCTCATCATGTAAAATGGGTTTTCAGAATTCTTTATTCCTAATCTTTCTGCTCTGTTGTAAAGATATGGTAAATCAAATTCATCTCCGTTGTATGTTAGAACAAATGGGAATGTCTTGATTATTTCAAATGCATCCTCTATCATTTTTCTCTCATCTGCTGTATCATAGAATTTTACCTTGATGTTTGGTTCTAATTCATTTGTTCCTTCTTCTGTTTCTTCTGTTTTGAGCACAAAAATTTGATCAAATCCGTCAGATCCTTTCAGGCCAATGGCTGTAACTTTTTTTTCTGCTAGTTTTGGATCTGGGATTCTTCCAACCACTGCTTCAACTTCAATATCTACGCTGAGTCTTTTTATTCTTGGAATTGGCTGATTTAGCAAATCTGCCCATTCTGAAATAAATATTTTAAATTCTTCTGCATCTACCATGCTTTTACTATCTACTTTATCCCACAACAAACTTTTCAATGCGAGTTTGACTTCATCAGAAATTTCTAAATCACATGGTTCAATTTTCCTATTTTTTACTTCATAATATCTTCCAACTATCAGTCCTCTGTCATAGAGATAATTTTCATAATATTTGAGATCCGATTCCCATGTTTCAATTTGATTTTTAATACTCTCTCCAAAATTCCCGCCTATTGATAGTGGATTGTCTACAATTATTTGTGACAATTCAACTTCTTCATCTTTTAGTAAATCGTGTTTTTTTACCTGCTTGATTTCAAGAACATCGTTTCTTTCTTGAAGAAAATCTAGTTCATCTGGGGCTAGCCTCGAATAACAATATGGTTTGTGATTTGTTTCATCGTGCCATAAAATTAATTTTTTTGATTCTGGTTCATAGAATTTTAAAACAACTGATTTTGAAATATTGTCATATGTTGCTGATACTAACATTGATGGTGCCATTGATTCAATCCTCTTAGTTTCAGGCAAATTTACTTGCATTTTCTCACTCTGAATTTTCGTATTTACTTACTAGTGCTTTTGCCCACTTTGTGATTTTACTTTTATCTAAACTGACCACTTCTACCCCTGCTTCTTTTAACAAATCATAATCTGTTTCTGGATAAGCATCAAGACAAACAAATTTTCTAATCCCAATTGTTATTGCCATTTTTGTACATTCTAAACATGGAACAAATGTGGTGTAAAGTATTGCCCCTTCAATTCCTGCCTCTATTCCTAAAATTGCACAATGCATGATTGCATTAGCTTCTGCATGATTGCACAGACATCTGTCTAATGATGCACCTGATTCAATTTTACCCTCCATTCTTAATTGACATCTCTTACATCCTCCTTCAAAACAATTTTTGATTCCTGGCGGTGTTCCATTATACCCTGTTGCTAGTTGTCTATGGTTTCTTACTATTACTGCACCTACTTGTCTTGTCATACAGTTTGAACGAAGCTTGGCAAGTTCTGCTTGTAGCATAAAATATTCATCCCAATCTGGTCTCTCAAAAGAACTCATACAAACACTGTTTGACTGCTCAATATATGGATCACGCTAATTGTAAACTATATTGCGATCAAAAATAGTCTTCATAATTCATACATCGTTCTAGTTTTTGGATTTTTTTATACATCAATTTTTGTCTTAATTTTCTTTTTCTTTTTGTAATCTTCTTTCTTTATAGCTAATTCTAAATACAATGTTTGTAATTCTTCTCTTAACTTTCTTTCAATTTCCTTTTCTTTAGATATTGATTTTGCTTTCTTTGACATATGTTGCTTGAATATTCTTTTTTTGAGATTTAAAAATTACTTGTATTGAATATTTGAAGAAATTCATGCCTATTTCCAAAGAATTATTTGCACATTGTTGAGTGGTGGATAGTATTTTGTTATACGAAAGCATAAAATCAATAAATTCTGTTCTTATATTGATACATGACTGAATTTGTTGAAAAAAAATATGTTAAAAATAATTCTATAGAAAAAAGAGATTATCAGATAAACCTTGCAAATCAGGCAATTAACGAAAATTGTATTGTTGTTTTACCCACAGGTCTTGGAAAAACTGCTGTTGCATTACATGTGATTGCTGAATATTTATCAAGAGGAACTGGCGGTATTTTATTTTTAGCTCCTACTCGAGTTTTAGTCCATCAACATTATGAATTTTTAAAAAATAATCTTACTTTGGATGACATTTCTATAATTACTGGTGAAGACACTATTCAAAAAAGAGCAAAGTTATGGAATAATAGTATTGTATGTGCAACTCCTGAAATTGCCCGAAATGATTTAAATCGTGAAATTGTATCTCCAAGCCAATTTAGTCTTGTAGTATTTGATGAAGTTCATAGAACTATAGGTGATTATGCATATTCTGGAATTGCTACTTGGTTTGAAAATGCTTCTGTCAGAATGATTGGAATGACTGCCACCCTACCTAGTGAAAAAGAAAAAGCAACTGAAATTCTAACAAAGCTGAGAATCTCTAGTGTTGCAGAAAGAACTGAAGATAGTCTGGATGTAAAACCATATACTCAGGAAACTGACACTGAATGGATTCATGTGGAACTTCCTCCTGAATTAAAATCAATTCAAACTTTATTGAAATCTGCATTAGATGAAAGATATGATTTGTTAAGAAAAAATGGACTTCGTTTAGCAGAACAACAATCTCTTTCAGCACTACTTCGAATTAGACAGTTTGTTTTAAATCAAAATAGACGTTCTGCAAAACCATTGTTTACTGCCATTAGAATTCATTATGCATTAAGTATGCTAGAAGCTCATGGAATTACACCCTTTCTAAAATTCTGTGATCGTACAAAAGCAAAAAAAGGCGTAGGTGTGAAAGATTTGTTTGAAATTGATCCTAATTTCACAAAGGCAATTCAATTGGCAAGAGAAGCGCAATCTCGTGGAATTGAACATTCAAAAATTCCAAAACTAAAAGAAATTCTTGATTCTGTTCCTGGCAAGGCCTTGATTTTTACGAGTTATCGTGATTCAGTAGATTTGATTTTCAATAAATTGACTGAATTGGGAATCAGTGCTGGAATTTTGATTGGAAAAGCAGGTGATGCTGGGTTGAAGCAGAAAAAACAGATTGAAACTGTACAGAATTTTAGGGATGGTGTTTTTCAAGTATTGATTGCAACTCGTGTTGGAGAAGAGGGCTTGGATATTGCTGAAGTAAATCAAGTAATTTTTTATGATAATGTGCCTAGTTCTGTTAGATATGTTCAAAGACGTGGTAGAACTGGAAGAAAAGATACCGGTAAACTCGTAGTTTTGATTGCAAAAAACACTATTGATGAGACCTATTATTGGATTGGAAAACGAAAAATGACTGCAGCTAAATC
>JACNFR010000084.1 GCA_014384555.1 Candidatus Nitrosopumilus sp.
TACAAATAATTCAAAAGGGATAATCATGCAAGATCCAAATCCACTTCCATGGGGTGCATTAGATAGGTTTCAAGCTCAATTCATAGTAAGAAAAGTGACTGGTACTAGTTTCAATAATTATGTTGCAAAAACTAAACTTAGTACAAAAGGTCACTTTGCATCAAAAACTGTGGTAAGTGTTGAATGGATAGGTTCTGGCAGTCTGGCATCAAAACTAAATTCTGATACTGAACTAAATGAGATGATAGCAAATCAATCTGTAAAAGATGCTACAATCTATGTTGAACCTACTGACAAAGCAGTTAGAATTAGAGGCAAATGGGATAATCACATTGCTTTTGGAATTACAAAAGAACTCTTTGAAATCTATGATAGAATAGCTGGTCACATAAAATCTGTCTAGGCCTTCCACCAGTCTAAAGCTAAGAAATCTACTTTGTCTTTACCTTTGGGAATTGCTAAAATGAATTGTTTCTTGACTGATGTTGCAAGTCTTCCTGCTAGAACAATACCTGTTGATGTTATTTCTTCACTTCTTGTATACACCTGAATCAAAAATGGTGCGTGATCAATGCCTGGACCTTTTTCATAAACTGCAAAGTCACATCCGAATTTAATTCCTGGGTTGATGATGTATCCTTTGTCTCTGAAATTTTTGTACACTGTGTATTTTTTATTAAATTCATGAACTTCTTTTTCACAAATTTCAATTAGTTGTTCTGCAGAAATCTTTTGTTTTAATTTTGTAATTGTAATTTTTTTATTTTCTAAAAGGTATAACCCTTCAATGAGATCCAAAATCAACGGGGCATCTATCTCTTCAATTTTTGGTTTTGGAATCCCTATGGGTTTTCCATAATATCCTTGACTGAAAAGCTTTCGAGAATCTTCTATATTCCATACTATGATTCTGTTTTCAATCAATTCACATTTCATTATCTATGTAAATAATTCTCTGTATATGAATTCTCTAGTAAATTATAGTATTTTTAGAAAATAAAAATAAAGTAAAAGTGAGAATATTTTGGTTGGTTATAGGCTTAATGCTAGCAGAATGAATGAATCTGAAACTCTTTGACATTTGTCTGACATTTCCTCAATTCCTTCTATCACATCTTTGATCAACAACAATTCTTTTGTGTTTGTTACTTCACTTAGAAGTTTTATTGTAGCTGCTCTGTATTTGATGTCTATTTCTCTTTCAATTGTTTGAGTTTCTTGTGCTAATTCAATTGCATTGGCAGTGTTTGTATTTAGACTTCGTATGATTTCGTTTAGTTTGTAAACTTCGTCTACAACTAATTCAATCAGTTTTGTAATGTCTTTGTCAAGTCCTGCACTTTTTAGAGTTGTTATCTTTACGTTTGCAAGTTTGAATGAAATGCCTGTGATGTAACCTGCGATTTCATCCATTGTATATGCTGTGTTTAGAAGATTTTCTCTATTCATGATTAATCCTCCTACATCTGCAACTTCACGTGTGATTTTTCTTCTCAAGTTTTCTACTTCTTCTTCGATTGTTGAGATTTGTTCTAACGTGTTTTTGATTCCTGCCTTGTCTTTTTTCATCATTAGTTCAGGTAGTGTTGCTAGTTCTCTGGATGCATTTAGAATTCTGTTGATTTCGTCTTGTAAAACTGCTATAGCCTTTCTTTTTGCTTGAACTTCAAGCTCTCCACTATACATAACATAAATGAAAAAACCTCGAGGTAATTTAAATCCTCTATGATTTCTGAACTTTTTTGAGCACGAATTACATCAAATTTTTATCATGTGCTATTTTTTTTTGCCCCTTGTATAGGGTTATGACTTCTTCATTGGTTGATGCATCCTCTACTGCTTTTTCAACTCTGATTTTTCCTGTAAATTTTGGAAATCTTAAAGCTAAACCTGCATCTTTTCGAATTGTATTCATTGCTGCTTTGTGAATTGGACTGAGTGTAATCTCTGATGCAACAACTTCGATAACTAATTCTGGTTCAAACCATACATCTGCTTCCATCTCACTGATGATGCGTGGATTTTTTTTAATTGATACTTTTGGATGCAGTATCTGGTATAATTGATCCAAAGAATCGTCTGAAAAACCTGTTCCTACTTTACAAATACTTGGAAATGTATCTTCATCTTCATCATAAGTTGCCAAGAGTAACGTCCCGTAATTTCCAGTCCTCCTTCCTTTCCCGAAAAATCCTCCTATCACTACAAGATCTAAACTATCTCCTAATTCATTTTGGTATTCTCGTTTTAGTTTTAACCAATGACTGCCCCTTGACCCTGCCTGATATGGTTTGTCTAACATTTTCAACATCAATCCTTCACTCCCTGCATTGATGCTGTTTTCCATAAAGTCTTCAATTTCACTTTGATTTCTCACTATGCTCATGGGAATATATTTTGCAAATTCATCTTCTTTAACGTACTTCTCAAGTTTTTCTCTTCTTTCTTTGTAGCTCAAGTCTACGCAACTTTTCCCATTACAATATAGAATATCAAAAAAGTTTACTGTGATTGGATACTCTGTAACTGCTTTTTCTATTTTGTATTTTCTTCTCCTATGCATCAATTCTTGAAATGGTAGAAATTCTCCTGTATTCTCATTGATTGCAACTGCTTCTGCTTCTAAAATTATATTATCTGCTTGAATGTTTTTAGGAATTTTTTCTATAATGTCTGGATAATAACTTTCAATTCTCTCCAAGCTTCTAGAAAATAATTCAACTTTGTCCCCTTCTATGTGGAGTTGAACTCTTTCTCCATCTAGTTTGTATTCTGCTGCAAACTCGTTTCCCATTTTTTCTATTGCTTCATCTTCACTTTTTACTCTGTCAGCTAACATTGGTCTAATAGGATTAAACAGAACCATTTCAAATTTTTCAATTCCTTCCATTCCTTTTGTTGCAATTGTTTCTGCAACTTTTCCCAAGTCACTAGATACGTTGTATGCATGTTGTAGTTTTTTTCTATTTTCTTTATTGCCTGAGTATGTTATTGCCAATGCATCCATCACGGTATTTTCTGCAACTCCTAGTCGCAGCGTTCCAAGCAATAATTTTGTAACAAATTTTACTTCGGTTGGTTTGGATTTGTTCCATAGACTGGAAATGAAATTGATTTTTTTATCTTGAATGTTTTTACCTGCGCCTTCTAGCTGAGAAATTGACCATAATATTTCGTAAATTCTTTCCACTGTGTTTGCCTTTGTGCTGAACATTGCTTCATCGTATGTGTCTGAGTCGATTCCAAAATCAAACAATCCTGTCTGAGTTTTTTTCTCTAATGTTTTTGAAATTGCGGTTCCTAGATCTCCTATTTTGTTTAATGTGTCAATGATGTCATTTTCATTTATTCCCAATGATTTCTTTGCAGCTCTTAAAACTAGTTTTTCTGAAACACCTAGTTCTACTCCTTCAAAGTCTGGCCTTAGTTTTCCTTGAATTAGATATACAATTTTAGAAATAACATCATTTGGAGTTTTCTCAAAGAGTTCTACTAAAAATTGTGTTAATTCTAATCTTTTTCTAGTTGATTCCATTTTATTAAATGACTCAGCTAGAATTGCAAACTCCATTTTACTTCTCTATGTAATCTTGAATAAAAGTCTGAATTAGATGTATCTGTAAATTGTTGGCTTGTCAGACTTTGGAAGATCTGAAACTAGTGCAAAATTGTAAAATGGGTATGATTCTTTGTATTGTTTCATAAAACTCCATGCAACATCATGTGTTTTGAATTCTGTTCTAATCCCATCAATCTTACTTTTTTTCCCATACACATCAAATGGAATAATTGAATATTCTTTTGGGCGGTTATGTGGTCTTGCTTTGAGGAGCCATGCAAATGCAAAGATAAAGACTGATCCTAAAATAACATATTCTCCAGCAATTTTAAAAAATGCCAAAATGATTCCTGGGATTGTTTGCCCGAATAACACTACTATGAAACTTGAAAAAGATATGACTGCTAGTGCTGTGAAAATATATGTTTTCCAATCAAACACCTTTTGAAAAGCATTCATGATTATACAATAACTATGGCGTTTTTTGATTTAACTATTTCCTATGATTAGCAAACTTCGAAATTACTAATCTGGATCTTCGTAATTCTCTTTCTTTTCACCACTAGAATTGTAGTCTTCTATTGGTTTCATTTTACTTTCAAGAACACTCATTCTTGCTTTGTATCCTTCAGCATATTCTAGCTCTGATGGTACCAGTGTTGCTGGATGGAAAAATCCTTGGCTTCTCATTGCTAATGCTTTCTTTGTTGCAATTTCTCTAATGTAATCCCAATCTGGAGTTGAGAATCCATCAAATGGACCGGTAAATTTTCCATTGTGCATACTGAATACTAGTGCTTCAACTATTGGAATGCAAAAATTAATTGTTGCAGCGGAATTTAGTTTCACTGGCATTAATGGCATGTTGTGACTCCCTCTTGTATTTCCTGCAACATAATGTGGATTGTTAAATACACTGCCAACTTCTTCTGTTGCTGGGAACATTTTTTGTGTTCTTACTAGGCAGATTGGATCGTCTTTTCCAACATATGTTCCTGCAATGTTATGCAATCTGTCAGTTGATGCTGCAAGAATTGGTTCTCCATCTTTGGTTGTTACTGTGTCTACAACATATCTGCTAGGATACATTAGTGCAGCTTCGATAGTTGGTTTGTCTTGCCATAGTTCTAGTTTTGCAACTTTACCTTCTTCAACATCCATAATGTTCATAATTACTCCGCCTGCAAGGTTTTGATTTACAATTAATCCTGTATTACTTAGTGAATCTACAAACATTCTGTAAATTGGATAGTTGAATGCGCCTGGTTCTGTTTTATCTGCTGCAAATACTGTGAATGCTTCGTTTGGTCTTTCTTCAAATTCCATCTCTGCAACTCCTGGGCCCATGCCTTTTACATTTCCTGAAAAAGAATCCTTTAGCAAATCTTGTCCTGCACCGTACAATCCCTCTTCTTTTGCCACTTGAGTTCCTGCCATGAATGCATCCCATGCCATTTTGTGAATTTTTTCATTATCTACTCCATGAGTATGGGACATTACGATATGGGTGTCATCTCCACAATATCCGATGTAATAATCGATTAATAGATCTGATGATTTTTTTATAGTATCTCTAATTGCTTGAATCAACCCATCACTAGGCTTTGTATGTCCTCCAACTCCTCCAACATCTGCTTTGATTACTGAAACTGTAATTTTCATAATTCCGATTTCTGTCTCTGTGATTTATGTGCTTTTAACAAAATTTTGTGATCTGTAATTAATTGAATATTTTTTATTTTTTCTTCAAAAATTCATAACGCTAATAAATGCCCTCAGTGAGGCATTTCATATGGCAGATAAACCACACTTGAACCTGATTGTTACAGGACATATTGATAATGGAAAATCAACTACTATGGGTCATTTTTTGATGGATCTTGGAGTTGTAGATGAAAGAACTATTGCAGCTCACGGAGCAGAATCTGAGAAGACCGGAAAAGGTGATACTTTCAAGTATGCTTGGGTTATGGATAATATTAAAGACGAAAGAGAGAGAGGTATTACAATCGACTTGGCTTTCCAAAAGTTTGAGTCACCAAAATACTTCTTTACTTTAATTGACGCTCCTGGTCACAGGGACTTTATTAAAAATATGATTACTGGTGCTTCTGAAGCAGATGCAGCCATTCTAGTACTTTCAGCAAAAGAAGGTGAAACTGATACTGCAATTGCAGCAGGTGGACAAGCAAGAGAACACGCATTCTTGTTAAAGACACTTGGTGTAGGTCAACTAATTATTGCAATCAACAAGATGGATGCAGTTGAATATAAAGAAGATGCATTCAATACAGCCAAAGAGAAAGGTGAAAAACTCGCCAAATCTGTCGGTTACAAACTAGAAAACGTCCCAGTCATTCCAGTTTCTGGATGGAAGGGAGATAACTTAGTCAAGAAATCTGAGAACATGGCTTGGTACAAGGGTAAAACATTACTTGAAGCATTTGATGACTTTACTGTCACTGAAAAGCCAATAGGTAAACCACTACGTGTTCCAATTCAAGACGTTTACACTATCACAGGTGTAGGAACTGTACCAGTAGGTAGAGTTGAAACAGGACTTATGAAGGCAGGAGACAAAATTGTTGTCATGCCTTCAGGCGCTCTTGGTGAAATCAAATCTATTGAAACACACCACACTGAAATGCCATCTGCAGAAGCAGGTGACAACATTGGTTTCAACCTTAGAGGTGTTGAAAAGAAAGATATCAAGAGAGGAGATGTTCTTGGTCATCCTGATGCACCACCAAATGTTGCAAAAGAATTCAAAGCCCAAATTATTGTAATTCACCACCCAACAGCAATTGCTCCTGGATATACTCCAGTAATGCACGCACACACTACACAAGTTGCAGCAACTGTTACTGAGTTCCTTCAAAAGATCAACCCAGCAACTGGTGCAGTTGAAGAAGAGAATCCTAAATTCCTTAAAGCAGGAGATTCCGCAATTGTCAAAATCAGACCGGTGAGACCAACATGTATTGAGACTTTCCAAGAATTCCCTGAAATGGGTAGATTCGCCCTTAGAGATATGGGTGCAACTATTGCAGCAGGTATTGTGAAGGAAATTACCGAAGAGTACAAACCATAGGCGGATTTTATGACACAAACCGCTCGTGTTAAACTCACCTCCACCAGTCTTCCTAAACTTGATGGTGTATGTGGCGAAATCATGGGTATTGGTAAAAAAACTGGTGTTAAAGTTAAAGGTCCAACTCCACTTCCTGTAAAAAGATTACATGTTGCTACTAGAAAATCACCTTGCGGCAGTGGAACTGAAACATATGAAAAATGGGAAATGAAAATGCATAGAAGAATAATCAATATCAACGCTGATGATAAGGCAATTAGACAACTGATGAGACTAAAAATCCCTGATGATGTGTATATTGAATTATCTTTGACATAATTTGGTAGCCTTAAATTATAGAAATTTTGATGATAAACATGGTTGAAGTAGAAGAAGAAGTAGAGGAAACCCCTGTTGAAACTTTTGATGTAAGTTATTCTTGCTTAAGATGTGGTACTAGTGTTTTGAATTCTGAATTATCTAGATTACCTGAAATCAAATGTATTTGTGGATTCAGAGTGTTTACTAAAGATAGACCACCAGTAGTTAAAACAGTAAAAGCAATTTAGTTATCTGTCTTTTTTGTAACTGTGTTCTCTTTGCAAATGAGTTCTCATATCTTCCATATTTGAAAAATATTTTTTACATTCTTTGCAATCATACTGTAAATCTTTACCATGAATAATTTGTTTATGATTCATCAATTCCTCTTCTTTTGAAAATTTCTTATCACACAGTTCACATTTTATTTTCTTAAAGAATCCCACTTTACCCAAACTCTGCCTTTTTTTCATCCCAACATGTTCTGCATAGTTGACCTTCTATCTTCCAATTTCCTTTTGGATTGTATCTGATTAGTCCCATTTTACCTTGACATAGGGAGCAGAAATTTTTCTTCTTACCATGTGATTCTTCTTTTTGATCAAAGCATTTTTTGCATAACAATCCTTCCATATCCCACTGCCATCTTGGTTCCCACAAATCTGTAATTTTCTGCGTTGCTCCACAAACTACACATGGTTGTCTGACTTTACCTTCATAGTATTCTTTTTGTTTCTCAAAATGGCAATCTCCGCAAAGTGGACCTTTGATGTTCCATTCTCTTTTTGGTTTGTGTTTGTGAGTTAGTTCTTTGTTACAGACACTACAAAATGATGGTTTTTTACTAAATAATCCCATTTTCGCTGATCCTTATCATATGATATATTCTATAAATGTAAACAAAATAAAAATAACAAAAAAGCGTTTATTGGCTTAGAATTTTCTCAAGTGCTTGACTTGCATTTAGCATGCCGTTTCTCTTGGCAAATTCTTCGATCATTTTGTATTGTTTTTCAGTAAAACATACTGGCATTGAACGGTTTTCCATGTTGTATGTTTGTATTTTTTACTAATATCCTTTTCTCTTGGAAAGATATTTCAAACCACTTTCTTTACTTTGACCATGGTAAAGAAAAGACAGATTCTAGTAATTGGTCATAATACTAATGGCTGTACTCCTGAACATGAAAAAGTTGCATATGATGTAGGAGTTGAAATTGCAAAATCTGGCTCTGCTCTAATTACCGGTGGCTTGGGTGGGGTGATGAATGCAGCTGCTCATGGTGCAAAAGATGCTGGTGGATTAACTGTTGGAATAATTCCTCAATCAGATGCTTCTGAAGCCAATGAATATTGTGATATTGTAATTCCTACTGGAATGGGGTTTACTCGTGATTTTTTGAATGCTTTGACAGCTGATGGTGTAATTATAGTGGGCGGTGCATCTGGAACCTTATCTGAAGTTTGTGCAGCATACATGAGTAAAAAACCAATGGTGGCAATTAGAAATCTAAATGGTCCTGTATCGAAATACATTGATGGATATATTGATCATAGAGAAAATGTGAAAATTATTGGTGTGGATAGTGCACAAGAGGCAGTGTCCAAAATTTTAGAATTGACTACTGCATAGAAACTAGAAGAGGATCTGGTCTGTAGAATTCTCCATGTTCATCGGCTAGTTTGTTTAATTCATCTACAATTTTCTTGATTCCAATTTCTTTCGCAGTTTCAAATAATGGTTTTTTAAGACCTAGTCCTAACTGGGCTGCTTTCTCAATCTCTTCTATGTCACTTGCACCATTTGAAACAAGCCATGCTGCGTTATTTAGAATATTTGCAACAAGTTGAATTGGATCACATTTTTGTGCTAGTTCTTCTGAAAGTGCAACCCGTTCGTATTTATCGTCTGAATATTTGTAATACCCTTCACCTGATTTCTGTCCGAGCTTTTTATCATCAAACATTTTCTCCACTAGTGGATGTGGATTGATTACTTTTTTGTCACGTAAATGCATTTCAACTGTTGCTTTGTGGATTACATCCATTCCTGTAAAGTCTGCTAATTCAAAAATACCCATTGGGAAACCTAGTTTGAATTTGACTGCTGAGTCAATTTCTTCTAGCGTTGCACCCGTTCTGTCTTTAACAAAACATGCTTCGTGAACCATTGGAATGAATAATCTGTTAATGATAAATCCTGGAACATCTTTTCTACATAGTACTGCTTGTTTGTTTACTGATTTTACATATTCTTGGGTCAACTCTGTAATCTCTTGTGCTGTTTTCTCACCTGGAATTACTTCTACTAATTTCATTAATTGTGGAGGATTGAAAAAATGAATTCCAATAAATTTTTCAGGACGTGATGTTGTATTTGCTATTTCAGTGATTGGTAAAGTGCTTGTGTTTGATGCAAATATCACTTCTGGTCCTGCAACTTTATCCAATTCTGCATAAACTGATTTTTTTAAATCCATTATCTCTGGAACTACTTCGATAACTAATTCTGCATCTTTTACTGCATCTGCTAAATCAACAATTGGTGTAATTCTTGAAAAAATTGCATCTCCTTCTTCTTTGGAAATTTTTTCTTTAGAAACTAGTTTATCTAAACTCCATTTTATTTTCTCCATTGCTTTATCTAAAAATTCTTGTTTGATATCTCGTAAAACTACATTATATCCTGCGGTTGCTGAAACTTGTGCAATTCCATGTCCCATGACTCCAGAACCTAAAACTGTGATATTTTTTACTGTCACAATTACACAAAAATCGAGTATCCTTTATAATGTATTTCA
>JACNFR010000052.1 GCA_014384555.1 Candidatus Nitrosopumilus sp.
ATAACTTTGCCAGTCATCCAAGGATGGACCATGCAGAAATAATCAAAAGTTCCTGCATCATCAAATGTATGTTCAAAAGTTGCTCCAGACATAAACAAACTAGAATCAAACACTCCAGTTATTCCTGCAGTGACAGTTCCACTAGTTACTGTATGTGCTGCAGAATCATCATTAATCCAAGACACAGAAGAACCTGAAGATATAGTGACTTCATAAGGCAAATAACATTCGTTTGTTTCCTCACATCCTGGAACAGCAGAACCAACAGGAACTGAAACAATTGCAGTTGATGATTGAGGTTCAGGGGTTGATTCGACAATCATTTCTTCAACACCAGTAACACCGGGTGCAGGCATTTTCATAGTTGGTTCTAATTCAACAACTGGTTCTTCGATAGGCTCTTCAAGAGCAGGTTCCTCACCATCATTAATTGGTAAATCCATAACGGGTGCTTCAGTAACAGATTCGGGAATTATGCTAATTGTACTTTCAATTCCCTTGGGTTCAGTGATATCTTCACCATGGCCTAAACCTTGTATTACTACTAAAATCTCAACTGAAGATTCATCAAGAATTGCTGTTTCATGAATAGTGTGCATTCCAGGATGTCTGTGCGAACCAGGTTCGGAAAGTATACTGTCACCATTTTGGGTTGCAGATATATCATAATTTACGTGATCAATTATGTTCTTGTCATCATCTCTAAATTCAACTTCAACAAGTAAAGTCTCACCAGCAATAGCGGTTTTTGGCATAATGTAAGAAGTGATAGAGATTGGTGCATCGACACATTCACCTTGATAATCCAATTTTACATCAGCTGCATCCAGCATGCACATATTTCCATAAGTTTCACCGTCAACACCACACATAGGATCCCATTGCATAGTACAAGCAGTAGGTCTTTCTTCAGCATCAACAATTCTGGGTTCTATGACATCTCCAGGATCCATTACAATGAATCCAATGGATATTGCCGCAAGAATTCCAACTATAGCTATAATTCCATAAGAAAAGTTCATCTCATCCACCTGTTAACTTTGCAAAGGCCTCATTCTTACTTAACTTTTCCATAAATTCAATATTAGATAATGCAACAACTGCAGATTCCACTACAGGCTCTTCCGGATCTTCTAATGCTTTTTGCAGTGCCTCTTTTGCATCTTTAGAACCAACAACTCCCAAAGCAATAGCAGCTTCATGTCGCACAAACATGCTCGGATCATGTAGGGTGGCATCAGTTAGTGGAGGAATTGCACTAGAATAGCTCATCTGACCCAATGCAAATGCAGCCTCATGACGTACCAATTCATTATCATCATTTTTTAAAACTTTAGCAATATACGGAACTTTATCTTCTCCACCAAAATCAACCAAAATGCAAGCAACTCTTGTTCTTACAACATAATCTGGGTGTTCTAAAAGAGAGACAAAATATTCGGTATCTTTTTGCTCATATTTTGATTCCATTTCCGCAAAAAGTGCCAATCTCTCTTCAGTTACTGCCTGCATTTCGTTTTAGAACTTTCTGAGTCATATATTAGGTTACTTGAGTGAAATCAAAATTTTATTGCGTTATGTATTTAATGGAAAAAATACGATAATTGATCATGAAGGCAATAATAGGCGAAAAAGCGCCAAATTTCGGAGTGTCAGAATGGGTGCAAGGAGCTCCAACAAATTTCGATCAAGAAAAAGATCACATCGTATTGTTAGAAGTCTTTCAGGTAAATTGCCCAGGATGTTTCATGAACGCAATTCCTGAAGCAATCAACATCTACAACAAATACAAAGATGAAGGAGTTAGAGTTTTAGGTCTGGCTACTGCTTTTGAGGATTTTGATAAAAATACACTAGATAATTTGAAAATGCTTGCAGAGACAGGAGAAGTTATTGGAGAAACAAAAGATGCACTTTCACAATACGGTCAATTACAAGAAGGAAACAAACTATCATTTAAAATTCCATTTCCATTAGCAATGGACAATCTGACAAAAACATCCGGAGAAATCAGTCAAGAGAAAATTATGGAATTTATCTATCCACAAATTCCAGAGTTTGATTCACAGCCAGATGAATACAAGAATCAGATCATTGAGAAAGTGAAAAGTTACATGAAATCAAAAGAATATTCAGCCGAGACCTTTGAGAAATTTGCCCTGCAAGGCACACCTTCAATGATTTTAGTGGATAGAAAAGGAATTTTGAGGGATGTGTCATTTGGACAATCAGGCCATGTGGATGCAATGATTCAAAAATTACTTAACGAAGACTAGATCATCTTATCAAAACTAGTGTTACCGATAATATCACAATTATTACAAATCCACCAACAAGAGCAATTTTGACATTATCCATAATTACTATGATTAAAAAAAGGATATTTTTTATTTTCTTTTCTTAATCATCAATACAATAAATGCTACAACTACCACTAACCCTGCCAAGGCTATCAGTTCTAATGAATAATCAGTAGATTCTCTAAACTCTGAAGTAGGTTTTTCATCTATGTTTTCAGACAAACCAGAAAGATAAGTGGTTCCAAAAACATCCAATTTGTTATCCCCAGAGCCCGTAAAGTTTAATGTTATAAATGAAATTTTTTCATTTGAGTTCATCTTAGGAAAATATTCTTCACCATTAAGATAGAAGGTTAGATTTCCCCCCAAAAGATTTTGAGGTATTATCATTTCGCCCAAATTATTTTCCAATCCACTAGTAATGTAGAGAGTTAATTTTTTCTCATCTTTATCAAATTCAAAATCAGGAATGTCAAAATTCGAAACAGTTTCTACTTCAAATGAATACAAATCAGTTTCAATATCTAATCGATTCACCAAACCAGTTGCATCAGATAGCAATCCACCATAAACAGGAGTTATTACAAAAAGTAATGCAATAGATGCTAGAAATATAATTTTCAATTTATGCAGTTCTAGGAATTCTCTTAGTTATTTCTTTATCTTGAGCAATTCTAGGATGATCTGGATCTGCCAAAATAACTTCAAACCAATAGTGTTTTCCATCTTTATAGATATAGTAAGAACCTAAAAGTTTCATGTTAGGATAACGCTCAAGAACTCTTCTTTCTGCAACAGTTTTCATATCATCATCAGCTTTAATTCTAAGAACACCAAGATGTTTTGGTCTTCTACCACCAGTAGGTCTTTGTTTTCTCATACCACCAGTACCAACTCTCATTCTAACAACAATAATTCCTTGTTTTGCCTTGTAACCTAATCTTCTAGCCCTTTGTAATCTGCTAGGCTTGTCAATACGTGTGACTGCACTCTGTTTACGCCATCCAATTACACGCTCACGTATTTCAGGAGAATTCTCTTTCCATAGTCTGATCCACGTTTGGTCTTGAATGCTAGGCATATCGAGATTAAAAAAATCCCCTTTAATAATGGTTAACCGAGATTTGTTCGTATTTTTTTAAAACCCAAGCAATGCTAACCAGTAAAAATTCTCTTGAGTGGCGTTTCACAATCCACACACTCGAAGAGTTTGCTTCCGCAGAAAACTCGATAAATCAGATATGCTCAAGTTATTAAAAAGGATTCCTCAGTATTACTTTGAGATTTTTATTGAGTATTGAGACTTTCAAGAAAAGATAATGATATCCAAAATCATATTATTGCCAGCAATTTTTGTAATTTGTTTTACAGTATTTGCACCAACTGCCCATGCAGAACCTACAGTTTCCATCATTATGGAAAAAACAACATATCAGTATTGTGAAAAATTATCCTATATCATTGAAGTTTCTGAAGTAACAGGGAACCCTGCAATTATTCACATTAGAGATGAATCAGGTAAAGGAAGTAGTGCAATCCCCATTCAGATCGGAGGATTGCAAAATTTAATTCCAGCAGCATTTCCATTTGAAAAAGAACAATTTGTACCTGGGAAATATTTCATAGATGTGGAATATAATGAAATATCAACTACAGTGGAATTTGAAATAATTGATTCAGATAATATTTGTATACCAGGAGCAATCAAACAATTTATCGTAGGATGGATAAATGGAGAAATCCCAGACGGTTACTTTGTAGATGCATTACAAAAGAATGTTGATCCAAAATTAATTAAAGTGCCATTTGAAGTAAATGCAGAAAATATTTTAGAAATAAGCATGCCAAGCTGGGTAAGAAACAATGTAGGGGTTTGGTGGGTCAATGATATGATTTCTGATAAGGATTTTGCTCAAGTGTTCAATTATCTATTTGACAAAAAAATCATTAAAGAAAAAATGATTGAAGATGATGCCATTTGAATAAACATTCAATCATTACAATCATCGCAATCATTGTAATCATTGCACCATTTGCATATTCAGGAATGAGCATATTTGGAATGCAACAGCTAGAATATAGATGGGATAATCCAGGACGGTTTAGTTTTTTTACAATGTCTAATCATGGAAATGTAGAATTTTGTAATGCAATGCCATTTTGGATTAGTTTTGAAAAATTGCAAGTAACCACATATTACGATGCAACCGATATAGGTTCATTTTCAGTAGACTCTCTTACAATTAATCCATTTTCATCAACCGTGCAAAAAGGATTATTTTCTTCTGAAGAATTATCTGCAGCACAACATATTTTCATGACATTGGACTTTGAGTTTGATGGTGGAGACATTAGACTTGATCCAAACAAGTTCATTGTCGTGATACGTGCAGATACACCAATCATTGGCGTAATTCCCTACTCAACTACAACTCAAATCACAGGATTTGATTTTGATCAGATAATGAATTCAGAAGATTTGACTTGTGATTAATTACTACTCTTACTGGCTCTGGCGATTATTCCAAAAATTACTGCAACAATTCCAGCAATTACAAAGGCTACAACAAATCCCATCAGAGATTCTTTACCCATACCTTTGGAAGAACCAGATGATTGTGAAGTTGAATCAAGAACACATGCTCCATCTTTTAGAACAGTGCCAGGTCCACATCGTTCATCTAGGACACATGCACCATCTTTTAGAACAGTGCCAGGTCCACATTGAATTTTAGGGGTGTTATCCACAGGTGGTTCTACAGTTGGTGTTTCAACTACAGGTGGTTCTACAGTTGGTGTTTCAACTACAGGTGGTTCTACAGTTGGTGTTTCAACTACAGGTGGTTCTACAGTTGGTGTTTCAACTACAGGTGGTTCTACAGTTGGTGTTTCAACTACAGGTGGTTCTACAGTTGGTGTTTCAACTACAGGTGGTTCTACAGGTTCAGAAAGTATAGAGTTATTGAAAGATGTTCCTATAACATCTACTTCAATAGTTCCTGCAGGTAATTCAATATTCAAAGTTCTACTTAGAGAAGTAGTAGTTTCTGTAAAGACTAAGTCCTCACCGAATTGATTGATTATAATGAAAGGATCATCTTCACCTTCAAATGTAGAGTCTAAGAAGGAACGTTCTAAAACAAGATTTAGAATTCCAATTGAATCAGTTACATCTACAGTAAAGAGTAACGAACCAAATCCAGAATCAGATTCAACATCATCTACAGTGAATCCAGTAGCAGTATATTCAACATCAAAAGAAGTTCCTTCAACGTCAACAGACATTGTTTCTGCATATACCAGGGCAGTTGAAAGCATAGTAAACAAGATTAGACCAAGCGAGATTTTCAATAAAGAACTAACACTGGGTAGCGATGTGTGTTTATCCGAGTATAGTTCCTTTACAGCGAAATTATTCATTTGTATATTTTAACTTCCAAATTGACGTTAAAAATGAAGAGACGATAATTAATCACGATAAAGTCAAGCTTTTTTACTTATTTTTAAAGTTCAGGCAGAAATTCTACTAAATTACGCCACGTAATATCTGGATAATTTTTTCGGCAATCACATTTGCTGCTAGAGATTGAGCCTCTTTTGTTTGTGCGCCAATGTGTGGTGTTAAAATTACATTGTCAAGTTCGGCTAATTTAGTTCCAATAGCAGGTTCTTTTTCAAACACATCCAAAGCGGCACCGCCCAAATTACCATTTTTAATTGCATTGTAAAGGGCATCTTCATCAACTACACCACCTCTAGAAGTGTTGATAATTTTTGCAGTCTTTTTCATAGTAGCCATTTTTTCAGCATTAAGAAGATGGTATGTAGAATCTAAAAGTGGAACATGTATGGAGACATAGTCAGAACTTTGTAAAAGTGTACTCAAATCAGCTTTCATCAAACCAACTTCTTTTGCAAATTCCTCATCAATTGGCATTACATCATATCCAATAATGTTCATGTTTAATGCACGAGCAAGTCTTCCCAATCTTTTTCCAATATTTCCTAGACCAATAATTCCTAAATATTTTCCTCGGAGTTCTGTTCCCTTTAGTTCTTTTTTGAGCCATTGTTCATTTCTTATTGCTCTATCACCTCTTGCAGTTTGTCTTGCAAGAGATAGCATTAATCCTAAAACTAATTCAGCTACAGCATTCATTGCACCTTCAACGGCATTAATTACGCGAATATCTTTTGTTTTAGCTGCTTCTTGATCAACATTATCTAGTCCAACTCCAACTCTTGCAATAATTTTACAATTATCAGCTTTCTCAATCATCTCTTTTGTAATTGTAGTTCTGCTTCGAACAATTACAATATTAAAAGTAGAAATTTTTTCAAGAATTTGTTCAGGAGTTATTTCAGGTTCATATGAAACCTTTAGACCATTATCTATCAAAATTTTATTCAATATAGGATCGACTTCATCACAAATTAGTACAGAGTCTTCAAATCCCATATCTAAAGAAAATGACATGCGGAATATAATTCATTAAGAAAATAAAAAGAAAAAAAGATGTTAAAATATCAAGAAGTAAGGATTTCTGCTACTACAGGAATTACTTCCCATAATGCGACATAATCGCCACTTGCTTGCATTTCAGAAGCTACTTCATCAGTCATTAAACCGTGAATGTTTAGTGCAGGGTGAGCAATACTGTTCATTCCCATTGGTGGGACAGCATCACTTGGATTGCCTAAAGCATATGCATAAGATGCGACTGGTGCTGGGATAACTCCTTTCTCAACTAGAACTGGGTTCAAGCCGAATGGGTCACCTGCTACAAAGACTGTAGCTGCGCCAGTGTAAATTGCTGCATAATCATGGTTTACTGCTGCATATGCACCTGGTTCATCAAAGACCAAGTCAACAATCATGTTTTGTGAACCTCCGAGTAACCATGTTTCAGTTGCTGCGGATTGTACTCTGTTACCTTGGGTAACTCTGTCCAAGATTTCTCCAACAATGTGGAAGAATAGTGGTTCGTTACCGTGGTTTTCGATAAAGAGTCTCACGTGTTGATCATTTTCAACAAACAAGAGTTGTGATTGGTATTGCTTGTGTTCAAGTCCATTCCATGGTTGTGCGACAAAGATGTTCTTGTTTACATCGCCATTGACGAGTAAGTTATGAGCCATGTTTGGTACATAACCAAATTGCATTCCGTTAACAACTGTTGCAGTGTTTTGATGCTTGAACATTGCTCCTGCATCATAGTTACCTTCAGGTGTTAGGTACAATTGATTGTATTGGAGTTGGAACTCTAATGCGTCTGCATCGTAGAATTGTCTATCTAATGAAACTTCGCTACCACTAACTGAGGTTTTCTCTACCATTAGTTTCTTGTATCCATTGATTGGATCAACGATTGCAATTCCGTACATGCCGGAAAGAACGTGTTGGTCCATACCAATTAGTTTGACACCAGAACAGTGGTATTTGAAAACACCAGCAGATTCAGCAATGTAGCAGTATTGACTTGTTTCACCCGGATTAACGGATTCAAAGTTTCCTGCTGACATTTGTGATGCGTGCATGTCGTTACCGTGTCCAGTAACTTCATCATCTGGAATTGTTAAAGTCATTTTTACAACGTCACCTTGTGTAACTCTTAATGTTGGTCCTGGGACTTGTCCATCAAAAGTCATGGCGTTGTATGTTTTACCACCCATAATTGGGAGTTCAACACTATAACCTTCCAAATTAAACTCAACGACTGTTCGTCCAGTTTGCTCTAATGCACCACAATCAGTTTCTGCGAATGCTTGAGGCATTACAAGTTGTAAACCGCCCATTTGATGGATTTGTTCAAGTACGTCTACATCTAATTTGTTGACGTCAAGTCCTTGTCCACTAATTTGGGTATTTGTGTATGTGCTTCCGAATAAGGTTGCTCCCATTACAGCTACTGCTGCAATTGTGAAGAGCATACTAATGCGCTTATTCATAAAGCAAAGCGCTAGCGAATCCTATATAATAATTCCCATTATTGGTCAGGGGAAATTTTCAAAATAACAGAAAAAGAATGAATAATGGGGGAAATTTAGTAAAGTCAGCATGAAGTTCAGATTAGATCAAGATTCACTAGGAAAAGTCAAAATTCCAGCAGACGCATATTATGGAGCATTTACAGGAAGAGCAATCAAGCAATATCATGTTACAGGTAGCAAAAGCCATGAAAATTTGATAAAGTCATTTGTCATGATTAAGCGTTCTGCAGCAATTGCAAACATGAAGACAAAAGCCATCGACACAAAGAAGGGAAAGGCAATTGTTTCAGCATGTGATAAAATCTTGTCTGGAAAGTATGTTGATCAATTTGTGGTAGATATGATAAATTCTGGAGCAGGTACGGCATTTAACATGAATTCAAATGAAGTCATTTCAAATGTAGCACTAGAAGTACTCCATAAAAAGAAAGGTCAATACGAATTCTTACATCCAAATGATCATGTCAACATGTCACAATCAAGTAACGATACATATCCTACTGCAATGCATGTTGCAATTTTGATTAACCTCAAAGAGACAATTCCTGCTATTGATATTTTGATAAAGTCATTATCTAAAAAAGCAAAAGAATTTTCATCATTTAAGAAAATTGGAAGAACTCATCTAATGGATGCATTGCCAGTAACACTAGGCAGCGAATTTGCAGCATATGCCACATCAATTACTAAAGCAAAAAATGAAATTCTCGATGCACAAAAAGAATTACAAAATGTTGCACTCGGAGGAACCGCAGTAGGTTCTGGAGCTAACACTCCAAAAGGTTATCGAAAAATTGCAATATCTGAACTAGGGAAAATTTCAAAATTATCATTAAAGCCAGAAAAAGATATGCAACATAGTTTGCAAAGTAAATTTGCAGTTGCAAATTTGTCAAGTGCTTTAAGAAATTTAGCAATTGAAATTGGAAAGATTGCAAATGACATCAGACTAATGGCATCAGGCCCAATTGCAGGGTTGGCAGAACTAGGAATTCCAGCAGTGCATGCAGGTTCATCCATCATGCCTGGAAAAGTAAATCCATCTTTAGCAGAATGCATGAATATGATTTGCTTTAACATCATTGGAAATGATACATCAGTTTCATGTGCAGCGCAAGGTGGACAGTTTGAGCTAAACGTTATGCTTCCTGGAATGCTAAAGTGTATGTTAGAATCAACAGACATGCTCAAAAATTTCTTGCCAATATTTTCTGCAAATCTAATTGATGGACTAACTGCCAACAAAGACAAATTACGTGAAGATATTGAAAATAGTCCAGTAATTGTCACATTGTTAACACCAAAAATAGGATATCTAAAATCAGCAGAACTTTTCAAAGAATCATTGAAAACAGGGAAAACTATCAGAGAACTTGTTGTTTCAAAGAAGCTAATGAGTAACAAAGAGATCGATTCTCTATTCGGATAGATTATGGCAAAAATTTTCGTAGAGGCTTACGGATGTTCTGCTAGCTTTGCAGATTCAGAAATGATTTCAGGGTTAATTTTGAATGGGGGTCATACATTAGCAGATAATTCTTCAGAGTCAGATCTAAATATTGTAGTGACATGTTCAGTCAAAGATTCTACTGCTAACAAGATGATGTATAGAATTAATTCATTAAAATCAAAGCCATTAATTGTAGCAGGATGTCTTCCTAAAGCAGAAAAAGAAACGGTTGAAAAATTCTCAGAAAATGCTAGTCTATTAGGACCAAACTCATTGGGAAAAACTCTCCAAGTAATCAATTCAACATTAGGAGGACAAAAGCTAATTGCGCTAGAAGATTCAGATTTATCAAAAGTTGGACTTCCCAAAGTCAGATTAAATCCAACGGTAGGAATCGTAGAGATTGCAAGTGGTTGTATGAGTGAATGTACATTTTGTCAGACCAAGCTATCCAAAGGAGATCTTTCAAGTTACAGATTAGGAGATATTGTAAGACAAGTTCAAACAGAAATTAAAGAAGGATGTAAAGAAGTATGGCTAACATCCACAGATAATGGATGTTATGGATTAGATATTGGCACAGACTTGCCATCACTAGTAAATGCAGTTACTGAAATTCCAGATGATTTTATGGTAAGAGTAGGTATGATGAATCCAATGTATATGCCAAGAATCAAAGAAAAACTAATCGATTCATTTGATAATGAGAAAGTTTTCAAATTTTTGCACATTCCGGTTCAAAGCGGAAGTGACAAAGTACTAAATGATATGAAACGAGGACATACATCTGGAACATATAGAGAAATTGTAAATAAAGTAAAAGAAAGATTTGGAGACTTTACTATTTCCACAGATATCATTGTGGGTTTTCCTTCAGAAACTGAAGAAGAATTCCAGAAAACAATATCATTACTTGATGAAACAAAACCGGATGTTGTAAATTTATCAAAATATAGTGCAAGGCCAGGAACTGATGCGGCTGAATGGGAACAAATTGATGCCGCTGAAGTTAAGAGAAGAAGTAAGATAGTTTTTGAACAGATCAGTAAATTATCAATGGAGAGTAATCAAAAATGGATCGGATGGAAAGGCAAAGTCCTATTTGATGAGATGACAGATGAAGGGATAAAGGGCAGAAACTTTGCTTACAAGCCTATAGCTGTTGAAGAGGATGTAAAGTTGGGTCAATCACACATAGTAGAAATCACAGATGCAACTGTGAAAAGACTGATCGGTAAGATCGCAAGCTAATTTTTTTCGATCTAAAATTTGATTAAAAAAACGTAAGAAGGTTTTTTATCTAAATCAGAAAATAAGATCAGAAATGAGTTTTCAAGTTAAAGAACCAGTGTTAGTAATAGGCTTGGGCGGCATAGGCTCAAAAATAGCAGTAAAAGCTAAAGATTCCTTAAATTCAGATTGTCTTATAATCAGTAATGATAAGAAAGATTTCCCATCAGACATTCCATCAGTTCATGTTTCAACGGATTCAGTAATCAATCCATCAGTTCAACTAATCAGAGGCTCAACTTACAAAGTTGCAGATGAGATTAAATCAAAAATTTCAGGCTATTCCACAGTCATCTTAATGAGCAATTTGGCAGGTAAAGCAGGCTCAGCAATGGCACCAGTAGTGTCAGAAATGTGTAAAGAGGCAGATGCAGGATTATTGTCATTTGCAATCATGCCTTTCAAATATGAAAAAGATAGAATTTTCAACTCTGGAGTGGCTCTAAAAAGAGTTAGAGAAAACTCAGAATGTACTGTAGTACTTGATAACGATTCATTACTTGACAGTAATCCAGATTTAAGTCCAAAAGCATGCTATGATATTGCAAATTCTGCAATGATGCACGTTGTAGAATCCCTTAGCACATCTGAAATATCCAGTCAAACAAATATTCTAACTACAAGTAAAGATGGACAAAATATAGAAGATTCACTCAGAGATTCACTAAAAATGTTATACGGTAATGCACCACCAAACTCAGTCAAACGCTCAATATTGTATGTAGTAGGAGGAAGTAACATCCCTGTTGGCGTAATTAACTCAATTACAAATCTTAGTGCAGGAATTGTAAATGAAAGCAATTCACAAATTGACATGAATTCAGCATCAGATGAATCCAAAGTTGTGATGTTATCATCCATTCAAGGAATGACAAAATTCGATAACTATGATCCACTTGGAATGATTCCACAAAAAGATACTCTTGATTGGGCTACACCAGATTGCAGTATTGATTGTGAATTAGACTTGTACCAATTAGAGTAAGCTGATTTTTTAAAATTTTAATTTTTTGAAAGTAATTATTCTTTCTTTGGTGCTTCTTTAGCAGGTTCTTCTTTCTTTGGTGCTTCTTTAGCAGGTTCTTCTTTCTTTGGTGCTTCTTTAGCAGGTTCTTCTTTCTTTGGTGCTTCTTTAGCAGGTTCTTCTTTCTTTGGTGCTTCTTTAGCAGGTTCTTCTTTCTTTGGTGCTTCTTTAGCAGGTTCTTCTACATTGTCAGAAACTTTTTTGGCTTCTTTTTCAGGAGTTACTTTAGATTCTGCACCGTCATCATATTTTGAAACAAGAACGTAACCTTCGTCAGTTTTACTCATTCTAACTCTAACTTTTCTTGGAGGATTTCTAACACCTCTTGCCCATATGTCACGAGCTAATTCTTCATCTATTTTGATTGTCTCAACTTTCATGTGATGTTGAGCAAATTCTCTAATCATGTTGATTGCTCTAACAGCCCTATGTTGGGATTGTGAAAGTTTTACTTTACCAAGTGGAATTGTATAAACTCGTTCTAATTCTTGAGACATATCTATCCTACCTCCACATCAGTTGATCTCCAAGCTCTGCGCTTTGGATTTGTTCTTACACTTCTCTTTGTTTTGAGAATAATCCATGCAGGTACTGCTGAAGTTTGTCTAGTCTTTTTGAGTAGACGAATTTTCCTTGGAGAGGACTTACGTGCAGCCATAGATTTTCAGGCACGAAGAGCTCTTTTTAAATGAATCTCAGGATTTTAGGCAATCTTGAATCTGTTTTAGTATTCTTGCAGAAGCTCCCCACACGATTTGATTTTCATATTCAAATGTGTACATTTCTTGAATAAGATTATGAGATGGATCAGGATCCCTTGCTTCAGTTTTTAAAAATGACTCTAGAGGAATATGGAAGATTTTTTCAACTTCAGCATTAGCAGAAAGTGCAGGTATTTTATCAACAATCGAGATAAAGGGTAAAATCAAAAAGCCAGAATTTAATGTAATCACAGGTTCCAATTGACCAATTACTTGTTCTTTAGAAATCGAAAGTCCAATCTCCTCACTGGTTTCACGTAAAGCAGTTTCTAAAAGATCTGAATCATTAGAATCTAATTTTCCACCAGGAAATGAAATTTCTCCGGCATGGAATTTCATATGTTTTGGTTTTTCAGTCATTACAACAATTGGTTCATTTCCATAAATTACCACAAGGATGGATGCCAAACTATACTTTCCAGGGTTTTTGATTGTAGAATTGACAGAGTTAGAAAGGCGGGATTTTAAATCATCTAATAGCATCGTGGTTCTTTCCTACTATTCCATATGGGTTTTGGTATTCAAAGGTTTTAACCCAGAAGAAAAGAAATGAAAATATGACAATCAGGTATGAAGCTAATCCACCTAAAATTTTACCTGGGGTAGATACAAATGAATCGATTCAAAAATTTATAGAAAAAATAAAAATAATTTCAAAAAAATGTGATGCAATTCATCTGACTGAAAATGTATTAGGGTTTCAAAGGGTATCTCCAATTGAAGTTGGAAAAATCATAAGAAAAGAAATCCCCAGTTTACCAATTACCGTAAGTCTCAGAGTTAGAGACAAGAGTGAAAAGGAAATTTTAGAATTTGTAGATAATTGCATCGCGATAGGATTTTCAGGGATTTTAATTCTAATGGGAGATCCATCCCAATCAGGTAAAGCAGATTCAGGCCAAATTCCAAGTGCTACTGCAAAGAGATTGAAACAACAAGGACTAGATTCCAAAATTGATCTATACCTTTCGATATCAAACAAACCTAATTTCTCCAAAATCGGAAAAAAAATAGATGCAAATCCAAAAGGATTCATGACTCAAGTAATTCAAAACATAGAACAGGTTCAAAGTTTATCAGATAATCTCAAAGAGTTTTCAATAATACCAATCATCCTATATCCATCAGATAAAAATGAAAAATCTGCAAAGTTTTTGAATTTAGATTTAGAATCATACAGTCAAAAATTTGAAGAATTGTTACAGAAAACACAAGAAATTACTGGAGATGTATTACTTACATCACCTAATGACTTCATTGGATTGAATGAATTTTTAGAAAAACAATCCAATTAGAGTACAAAATATTTTGCATCAGGGTGATGAATCACTATTGCTGCAGTAGATTGTTCAGGTATTATTTGCCCGGATTCAGTCAAAGTCATTCCAGACTTTTCAGGTTGTAATAATTTCCATACTAGATGATGCTGTGCCACGTCAGGACAACTAGGGAATCCCCAACTATATCTCAACCCGCCTTTTTCTAAATTTAGTTCGGTTTTGATTCTCCGATTAACCCATTCAGCCAAAGCTTCTGCAACTTCAACTGCCAATCCATGAAGATAATATGCATCAGTGTATTTGTCCTCTTTATTCCACTGTTCAATGATATCTGCTACTTTATTGCCCACGGTTACTGATTGAAATGCAACCACATCATCATCACCAAAATAATCAGTTAGACAGAGATGGTCAGATTTTGTAGAACGAGGAAACTCCAACTCCACATCATCCCCGTGAGGATTTTCAACTAGTAATTTTCTATTTTTATTATGACATTTGAAATACCCATAAACAATTTCAGGCTCTATGAGTTTATCTCGAATGATCCTCATCTTCCATTCAGTTAACAATTGTTCATGATCATCTTGAGATTCAGAACCTGCCTTTCCTCTCAAACCCCAAGATAATTTGAACAAGGATTTTTTATCAATCATAGTCCAAACTTCGGCCATATTGATTTGATCTAGTTTTAATCGGATTGGTTCTCCAATAATTTTTGGAGTGGGGGCTTGAACTGCCTTGACATCACTTTTTGGAAGAGTGTCAGGATCAACAGGAGCAGTTGATTTGTCTTTCCAGTTTTCTAACTTTACTTTCCAGTCATCTAGGAGCTTTTGTTTTTCATCTGAAACCAAAACATCCATTGTTTTGAGACCTTCGAACATAGTATTACAATAAAATACACCGGGTTCGTATATTCCATCTTCTTTTGCTATTCTGTTAATGTAATTACTGTTAATTGCAGCACCACCACAAAGAATTGGAACAGTCATATTATTTTTTCTTGCATGTTCTACAAAGAACTTCATTTGTTTTGAGGTGGAAACTAGTAATGCAGATAATCCAATTGCATCAGGCTTTGTTTCATCAATTTTTTCAAGGAATTTTTGCAAGGGAACTTGTTTTCCCAAATCATGAACAGTGTATCCATTATTTTGAAAAATAGTTTTTACAAGATTTTTACCAATATCATGAACATCGCCATAAACAGTACCCAAAACGAATACACCCTTACTTGTTCCCTCTTCTTTGACCAAATATTTCTCCAATTCTCCAACTGAAGCCTTCATACATTCTGCAGATTTTAGAACAAATGGTAGGATCAATTCACCTGAACCAAATTTGTCACCAACCTCTTTCATTGCAGGAAGCAAGTCCTCATTGAGCGTTTTAATGGCGCCATCATGAGTAGACTCCTTTGGCAAATCAAGAGAAAGAACGCCATCAGTATCTTTGACAAGATCACTTTTCCCAAGTTTTTCTGCAATGGCAGATACAACATCATTTTGAATTCCATCTTTTAGTCTATTTACAATTCTAAAGTTTGCACGTTTTCCTGCAGGCCAGGAAGGATCAACATCAACTTTCTTTGAAGCAGTAGTACCTTGAGGTCCTGCATTTTCAAAATAAGTAATCAAATCAGACAAGGCATTTGGATGAGCATTAAAGATTAGATCGTCTGCAAGTTTTTTCTCTTTCTCGTCAATTTCACCATATGGGATTATCTCTTTTGCATTAACTATTGCACTATCAAGACCAATTTTGACTGCATGATACAAGAATGCAGAATTTAGAATTTTTCTAGCATGAGGTGAAAGACCAAAGCTAATGTTACTCAGGCCCAATGTTGTAAAACAATTTGGGAATTTTTCCTTAACTAATCTAATTCCTTCAAGAGTATTTTTCCCTGCATCAAGAAATTCATCCTCACCAGTTGCCAAAGTAAATGTAAGAACATCAAAAATAAACTGCTCAATTTTTAATCCATATTTTTTTCCTGTTTCATAAAGTAATTCAGCAGTGTCAACTTTTTGTTGAGCTGTTTTTGCCATACCTTCGGGACCAATGCACAATGCAATTGCAGGTAAGCCATATTTTGCCATGATAGGAGCCAGTTTTTCAAATCTACTTCCATCACCTTCAAGATTTATTGAATTGATTATTGGTCTTCCAGGAATTTGAGTAACTGATGCTTCAATGACTTCAGGATCAGTGGAATCAATTACAAGCGGAGCATCAATTTCTAAGCTTAATCTTTTAACTAAATTTAACATAAACTCTTTTTCATCTGCACGTTCAGTTGTTGCAACACAAACATCAAGACAGTGTGCACCATCCTCAACTTGCATTCTACCCAAATCAACTAATCCATCAAAATCATCTTCAAGAACTAGCTTCTTTGCTTTACGAGAACCTTGAGTGTTGATTCTTTCACCAATGATTAAAGGAGCAGGAACTTGCTTCAAATCAACTGCTTTTAGTGCTGAACTTACTCTTGGAACTTTCAATGTAGTAAAATCATCTCTGTTTTTCTAAATACTTAACCCTCGATAAGGTTGGCTTTTTCGTCAATTACTTTTCTCAATGCCCTGATGTGTTCAGGATTTGTTCCACAGCAACCACCGATGATTCGAACTTTTTTGTAGTCATCAAGGAAATCACCTAATACATCACCCATTTTATCGGGAGTCATTTTGTAAACTGCTTGTCCGCCATCATTTTCAGGCATGCCAGCATTTGGTACCACCAATATGTTATGTTCATCTTGTTCATTTAACCACTGAACACTGGGATTCATCTCAATAGGCCCAGTAGAGCAATTCAAACCAAAAACATCAATTCCCATATCAGAGACAGTTGTGTATGCTGCTTGAATATTTGTGCCAAGCAACATTTTCCCATATTGATCCAACGTAGTATTTGCAATAATTGGAACTTTTTTATCGATTTTTTTCATAGCGTTGTGGCATGCCTCTATAACTAATTTAACTTCTAGAATATCTTGACTTGTTTCAATTAACAGTGCGTCTACACCTCCAAGAATTAATCCTTCAGCTTGCAATTCAAATGCTTCACGAATTGTATCAAGCGATATTTGGCCTAAATCAGGATCATTAGAACTTGGAAGATATCCTGTTGGACCCATAGACCCAATTACATATCGTGGTTTATCTGAATATTCTGCACAAACTTCAGATGCAAGAGATGCAATTTTTTTATTGAATTCAATAGTTTGATCACCAAAACCATATTCATCAAGTTTAATTTTATTTGAACCAAAAGAATTAGTTTCTATGCAATCAGAACCAGCATCTAAATAATTTCTATGAATCTCTTTAATCCATTCAGGATGTGTAATTATCAATCCATCATTAAACCCATCTTGATTATTTGGAAAGTCTTCAGGTTTAGGATCATGTCTTTGGATTTCAGTTCCCATTGCACCGTCAAACAATAAAACTCTATTTTTCATTGCATCAAGAAAAGGCTCTTTTTCTGTCAATGTAATTTTAAAACATTTCAACATAGTTTAACTCTTTTCAGAAAAAACAACTGAGCAATAGAATTGATACGTATGTTGAAATTAGGTAAAACATAATTTTTTGTACATTTATGCAAAAGTTGCCAGTAAACAATCTAGTTCGTAGTGCCACCTTTTTTCAACATGCAGGAATTTCCATAATCTTTGTTTTTATGCCTATAATTGCAAAAGGTGTTACAGAATCAATTTTTGAAATCGGACTGCTAGTGGCATCATTTAGTTTTGCTCAGATTTTATCAGAAATCTATTTTGGAAGACATTCAGATAAGAAGGGAACTAGGCTCAAATTTATCAGAATTGGTTTTATCGGATGTGCCATAGCATTTGGATTGCATTATTTTGCAGATGACCTGAGCATGTTTTTCCTAGTAAGAATTGCAGCAGGAATTGCTAGTGGAATAATGATCCCAGCAATGATTGCATATTCCTATGAGGCAAATATTGACAAAAAGAGAGCAGCAACTGTAATTTCATTTCATGCACTAGGATGGCTTGCAGGAATTGCAGCAGCAGGAATTGCAAACGATTTGAGATTAATTTTCTTGATTAGTGCGGCTTCATTTTTTATTGGATTATTATTCACAATCAAATTGCCAAATCCGCAACAAGTAAAAGAGTTGACTCCAGGAACTACAAAAAATGTTATCTTAAAAAACAAGTTTCTATTTTCATCATTATTACTAAGACATATCGGAGCAGCAGCTGTTTGGACTATTCTCCCAATAATGTTGATGGAAAAATTAGGTGCCGAACTTTATCAAATATCAATTGTATATGTTGCAAACACATTGACTGCTTTTATTTTGATGAATGTTATGGCAAGTAAAATTCATCTATCAAATGTCACAAAATTTCAAATCGGTGTAGGATTTACAACATTTGTCTTTGTAGGATTAGCAATAGTTACAGACTGGTGGATGGCCATGCCATTTATGGCACTTGTTGGTGCCACATGGGCATTTTTATTCATAGGCGGAAACTTTCATCTAATGGATAACAATCCACGTTCAACTTCAACTGGAATATTTAGTTCAACAGTATCTATTGCAACAGTTGTAGGCCCAGTGGTTGCAGGTTCTATAGCATTTCTATTTGATTATACTGCAGTAATGTATTTCGCAATTGTAATTATTATTTGTGCATTTGGAGTATCTTTAAAAATTAAAAAATAGATGAATTGCCCACGAATTAAAATATCATTTTAGGGATAAAAATAGATGTAGATATGCATGTAAATGAAATTGAGTTTTTCGTTCATACAGACTAACTATTTTGAACTATTATCAATGTAAATTGCTTTCAAAACGTCAGTTTTGCTAATCACGCCACCTAATTTTCCATTAATTCTGACACCCAAACCATTAATTCTATTCTGAGCCATAGTATCGCATGCAACAGAAAGGTCTTCTTCAAAGTCTACAGATTCAAAAGTTTTAGTCATTACATCTTTTGCCTGAATTGTATTTCCAAAACCAGAATTAGAAAGAAATCCCTTTCTTGTAAAAACTATAGAAATCATTTGATCAGAATTATCTAAAACTGAATCAGAATTACCTTGTTCTAATGCAATATGAAACAAATCACGAAATGTAAGAATTCCCTCAGGATCATTATTTTTATTTTTTAAGAAAATTCTAGAAATTTTTTCATCAATCATTTTGGACACCACATTTCTAAGAGAATCATCAGAATTCATAGAAAGATAAGAAATGGTCATAACGTCTCCAATTTTATGAGATCCAGTATATTTTTGAGCATAATATTGTGCAATATCAGATTTTGTTATTATTCCAACAAGACCTTCAGCATTTGAGGAAACTCCCAAGGAGCCAATTCCTTTTTCAAGCATTATTTCAACACAAGTTTCAATGTCAACTGAGTCATTCACAGAAGTTAATCTGTTCATAATTTGAGACACATGAATCTCATCAAGATTTTTTTCAGTATCGTCATTTAGTAAAAATAAACCAATGTCTTTCTCAGTTATTATTCCTACAGGAGAAGTCTCATCAGTTACAATCAATCTGCTGATATTATTTTTTAAGAGTTCAGAAATTGCATGAGACAAAGACAAGTTTTTTTCAATAGTGATTGGTTTTTTGAGAATGGAAGATAAATCAGACAATCTAATCACCAAATTATTTAACTAAATATACTGGAATTTTAGATTTTTGAAGAACATAATTTGAGACACTGCCAATCATATCTTTAGATGCAGAACCAGATCCAGTACTGCTCATTACAATATGATCAAACTTGCCAGATTTTGCAGTGTGTAAAGTGACATGGCTAGGGGAGCCTCTCAAAAGCTTTGTAGAGAATTTGACATTTTTATTACCTGCACGTTTGGATGCTTTTTTCAAGACGATCTCTCCATCTTCTTTCAATATTTTATCAAACGCTTTAGTCCTTGGACCACCTTCTGAAACATGAGGAATAACATGAATACATGTAATATGTCCATGAGTAAACCCTGCAAGAGTTATTGCTCTATCCAAGGCTTTGAAAGAATTTTTTGAACCATCAATCGGCACTAGAATTTTATTAAGATCCATAAAAAAAGTGTAAAACCGTCTAATATTAAGAGTGAAATTGATTGTCATCCTAGAAATTAAACTCCTGAAATTATTTGAGCAATTACAGTACCGATTTATTGTAAGAAATTTGAAAAATCCGTTTAGTAAAAAAAATAACTGTATTCAATGTGAAGCAAAATTTTCAAATCATGAGGATTTGGTAGTACATGTAAGACATGAACATCACAAAACAATTGTGAAATGTCAGAAATGTGGCAAAGAGTTCATTCATGAAAAAGATAGATTGCATCATGCAAGAAAAGAACATGAAGAAGAAATGAGAGAAAGATCCAATAGAAGTTCATATCCTGATGAATATAACACTCAAAGTAGAGTCGATAAATTCAGATCTAGATTCAGTGATAAACTCTAGTCAGTATTTTATTATGATGAAGTGAGTTACAAAAGGACCCATGATGATTAAATCTTTAGAAAACTATCTCAAACCCCAGCGAGACATTACTTTGTCTTCCAATCTTTTAAAAATAACACCATCAACTGCCAGACCAATTCCCATGATCACCACCATGATTCCAATGACTTGTGAGACATCATTAAGAGAACGACCCGCATTAAGCAAGAATCCCAATCCTAAGAATGAAAATAGAATTTCAGCACCAATCACACCCCTCCAAGCAAATGCCCAGCCTTGTTTGAACCCAGAAATCATGTATGGAAACGCTGCAGGAATCAATACAGCCGTAATCAACTGAGTTCCCTTTGCACCCATATTTCGAGCAGCCTCGATAAAGTGAGGATCTATGTTTTTGACTCCGGTGTAAGTATTAATGGTAACCGCAAAAATTGCACCAATTGCCGTGACAAAAATTATTCCCCCATCAGTTAATCCAAACCAGAGTATTGCTAACGGAACCCAAGCAATGGAAGGAATTGATTGTAATCCCAAAACTAGTGATCCAACAGTTTGATTGATGACCTCCACTCTTGCCATAAAAATTCCAAGAACAACACCGCCAGCAATTGCAATTGCCAATCCAATTGACAGTCTCCACATACTAGTTGCTATTCCATACAACAAACTACCATCTGCTGCACCATATGCTAAATCTTCTGCAACCTCATATGGAGATGGGAAAATATTATCAGGCCATACTCCAGCCATTGCAATTACTTGCCACACTACAATAATTCCAATATAAAATGCAATTCTGTGTGGTGTGAAATTCTTTGCCATGATTATCACTCTTTACTTTTCTTTACCTCTGGTCGAAGTTCTGCCAAAATATCTTGTTGGAATTTTAATAATGATTCATCATCAGTGATTCTAGGTCGTGGGAAATCATTATCAACTTCTTTTTTAATCACAGATGGACGATTACTGAAAATTGCAACTTTGGTTCCAAGAACGGCAGCTTCTGAAACACTGTGAGTGACAAACAAAATGGTCTTTTTTGTTTTCTCCCAAATCAATTGCATTTCAACTAAAAGTAAATCACGAGTTTGTGCATCAAGTGCAGCAAAGGGTTCATCCATCAGCAATACATCAGGATCCATTACAAGTGCTCTTGCAATAGCTACACGCTGTTTCATTCCAGTTGAAAGTTGGTAAACATAAGAATCTGCAAATTTTGTCAATTGCATCATATCCAAATATCTATGAGATATTTTGGCTCGCTCCTCTTTAGGAATACCGGCCATCTTTAATCCAAATTCTACATTATCTTGAACCTTAAGCCACGGGAACAATGCACCCTCCTGAAAAACCATAATCCTTTCAGGTCCAGTTTCACTAACACTATGACCATCAAACAAGATTTGTCCTTCATCAGGTTTTTCCAAACCTGCAACTATGCGCAAAAAAGTAGATTTTCCACAGCCTGAAGGACCTACCAAACATACAAAATCTCCCGCCTCAACTTTGAGATTTATTCCTCCCAGAGCTTTGAGTTTGTGAGAATCATGGCTGAAATATTTTACAATATTTCTTGCTTCAAGTTTGGTCATGGGTTATTGTCTCCTTCATCCGAATTTGTATCAAAGTAGTAAAAAATACCAGACAAATCATATCCATTTCTTCCAAGATAACCTAGTGCATCTGCTTTTTCTGCAAATGAATGAACAGAATCAGGTAAAGGATCATCTGTGATTACAAGATTAGATAATGCAATATCTACAACATCATCAGATAAGGATTGGCCCAAATGAGAAGTCATGAAATTATTAAAAATAATTCTAGTCTCTACAGGATTTTGATTAATCCAAGTTGCTGTGTCACTATGTGAGTCTAACAAATTTGTTATCAATTCAGGATTTTTTTCTACAAAATCGACATTTCCAATTAAAAGAACAGATGCAAATTCTTGATTTGGCCATAATTCTTCTTCATGGAATAATCGTGTTCCATTTAATTCAGTTTCTAATATAGTAGCCCAGGGTTCTGCAACCCATGCACCATCTATTTCACCTTTAACAAATAATGTATAGATATCAGGATTTGGAATATTGTAAACAATTACAGAACCACCTTTTTCTGCAGTAGTTAGTCCATTTTCAGATAGATAATGTCGCAAGGACACATCTTGAGTATTACCAATTTGAGGAGCTGCAATTTTTTTCCCCGCAAAATCAGTTTCTGAAAAGTCCATTATAGATGAGGGATGAACAATAAAACTTGCACCACCACTTGCAGCACCAGCAAGAATTTTTACGTTATGATTTTCTGAATTTAAAAACCCATTAATTGCAGGTCCAGGTCCAACATATGCCAAATCAATGGAATTGGCAAATAGAGATTCGATTGCCTGAGGGCCACTATCAAAAACTCGAGTTTCAATATTGGTTGTATTTCCTATACTTTTCTCAAAGAATCCTTTTTCCATCCCAACAATTGGGATTGCATGGCCAATATTTGGAAAATATGCAATACGGATTTTATTTTCATCAGATGAATTACCAGAGTTAAGAGCAATACCAATTCCAGATAATATGATAATTCCTGCAATACCGGCAGAAATTATCGATCGAGTTTTCATAAAACAGCGTTATATTTGGCGGTTAAATAATCATCGAATTTTAGCTCAAGCTAGTCAGAAATTTTTTAAAAATAATTTATTTTGAGCCTATCACAAAAGATAAATTCCAAAATACGACGGGAAAGATGTTTTATGACTCAAAAAGGAATTCTTGCATTTTCTGGCGGATTAGATACATCAGTTGTTGTGAAATATCTTCAGGATGAACACGATATGGACGTCATTACAGTAACCGTAGATGTTGGACAAGGTGATGATTGGAAAAAGATTGCAGCAAAAGCAAAAAAACTTGGCGTAAAAAAACACTACAATATTGATGCAAGAGAAGAATTTGTCAAAGATTACATTTTTCCATCAATTAAAGCAAATGCTCTTTATCAAAAAAAATATTGTCTTGCTACTGCCCTCGCTAGACCATTAATTGCAGAAAAAGTTTTAGAGATTGCAAAAAAAGAAAAAGTAACATCACTTGCACATGGTTGTTCTGGAAAAGGAAATGATCAAGTAAGATTTGATATCACATTGCGTTCAGGTTCTGATCTTCCAATCATAGCCCCTATACGGGATAAAAATTTGGATAGAGATACAGAATTAAAGTTTGCAAAAAAACACGGAATAGAAATTGACACTGTCGCTAAAAAATTCAGCATTGATCAAAACTTGTGGGGTCGCGCAATAGAAGGAGGCGTGTTAGAGGATCCATATAATGAACCACCTGATGATGCATTTATTTGGGTTAAAACAAAAAATTTACCAGACAAACCAACATACTTGGAAATTAAATTCAATAAAGGAATTCCAGTAGAAGTGGATGGAAAAACAATGGAACCTCTAAAACTTATTGAATATATTAACAAAAAAGCAGGTAATGCAGGTGTTGGAATAGTTGATCATATTGAAGACAGGGTTGTTGGAATCAAATCTCGCGAAGTATATGAAACTCCAGCAGCAGCATGTCTAATTGAAGCTCATACAGATTTGGAAAAAATGGTTCACACCAAACATGAAAATAAATTCAAATCAATGATTGATGATGAATGGGCATATTTGGTCTATTCAGGACTTTGGCAAGATCCTCTCAAAACAGATCTGGATGGATTCATCGAGGCATCACAAAAATCAGTTTCAGGAACAGTGAAGCTAAAAATGTACAAAGGAAGTCTCAGAGTTGTCGGAAGAAAGTCCAATAATTCATTGTACAGTCACGATATTGCAACTTATGGCGTAGAATCAACATTTGATCAAAGATTGGCCAAAGGATTCGTAGAATTATGGGGAATGCAGTCAACAGAAGCTAATAAATTACAAAAGAAAAGGTCTACAAAAACATGAACTGCCCAGAATGTGATGCAACATTAAACATCCCAGACGATGCCTCAGTAGGAGAAATTGTCTCCTGTCCTGATTGTGGCGCTGACTTTGAAATCGCAAAAAAAGATGGATCAAATGTCGAGCTTAAACAAGCAGAAACCGTAGGCGAAGACTGGGGAGAGTAATGTCAAAAGTTTGTATTGTCTTTGACCGCTTAAGAGCGGAAGAAAAGATGCTACAAAAAGAAGCATCTGAATTAGGACATGATGTATTGATGTTAGATGCAAAAATCACTCAGATCAATACGGATAGTAAAAAGGAAGATTTTGATTTGGGAGATGTTGTTTTGGAAAGATGTGTTAGTTATTTCAGAGGCCTTCATTTTACAGCTAGTCTAGAATTTATGAACATTCCAGTATTGAACAAATTTGAAGTTGCAAATATTTGTGGAAATAAAATGTTCATGACATTACTTTTGAAAAAAAATAACATTCCAACACCAAAAACATATTTTTCATTTTCAAGTGAAAGTGCCGCAGAAAATTTAGAAAAAGTAGGATTTCCACTAGTAATAAAACCAGTAATTGGAAGTTGGGGAAGAGGAGTAATGCCACTTAAAGATAAAGATACCATGGAGGCAGTTTTTGAAATCAGAGACATTACAGATAGCCCTCATGATAGAATTTACTATTTGCAAGAATTAATCCAAAGACCGCCAAGAGACATCAGAGTGATTACGGTAGGAGATGAGCCCATTGCAGCAATGTATAGAAAATCTTCAGGTGGATTCAAAACAAATATCGCTCTAGGAGCAGATCCAGAACTTTGTGAGATCACAAAAGAGATGGAGGATATGGCAGTAAAAGCATCAAAAGCCATGGGGGGTGGAATTTTAGGAATAGACATGATGGAAGACGACCAAAGAGGCCTGGTAGTACATGAAGTTAACAATACAGTAGAATTCAAAGGGTTGGCAAGAGTTGCACAACGAAACATACCAAAAGAAATGATAGAATTTGCTTTAAACCACGTAAGAAAATAATTATACTCCTTTAGAAGGGGTCTTATCATGAAAGTAGGAGTTGTAGGAGCATCAGGATATGTAGGAGGAGAAACACTTCGTCTTCTAGTAAATCATCCAGATGTAGAAATCGCAATGGTCACATCAAGACAACATGTAGGAGAATATCTCCACAGAATCCAACCAAGTTTGAAAGGATTTACCGATCTCACTTTTTCAGAATTAGATTATGATAAATTAACAGACAAGTGTGATGTTGTATTTACCGCAGTACCTCATGGAACTGCAACTGAAATTGTAAAGGCCCTCTACGATAGAGGAGTCAAAGTAATTGATTTGAGTGCAGACTATAGATTGCACAATCAAGACGCATATGACAAATGGTATGGTTGGGAACATCCACATCCAGACTATTTAGAAAAATCAGTTTTCGGAGTACCAGAATTACATAGAGAGAAAATTAAAAATGCACAACTAGTTTCTTGTCCAGGTTGTATGGCAGTTACATCAATGCTTGCACTTGCACCATTGATCAAAAATAATCTAATTGATGAAGAACATATCATTGTGGATTCAAAAATAGGTTCATCAGGAGCAGGTTCTGGTTCAGGAACAGCTCATGCAATGAGAGCAGGAGTGATTAGACCATACAAGCCAGCAAAACATAGACACACAGGTGAAATCGAACAAGAGCTTAGTGAAATTGCAGGACATAAAATTCGTGTATCAATGAGTCCACATGCAGTAGATGTAGTGAGAGGTATTTTGTGTACAAATCACACATTCTTGAAAAAAGATATTGAAGAAAAAGAACTATGGAAAATATATCGTCAAGCATACGGTGAAGAAAGATTTGTTAGATTAATTAGAGATAAAAAAGGATTGTACAAATTCCCAGATCCAAAATTCTTAGTAGGTTCAAACTTTTGTGATATTGGATTTGATTTAGATGAAGATAACAATAGATTGATTGCACTTTCTGCATCAGATAACTTGATGAAAGGTGCAGCTGGTTCTGCTATTCAAAACATGAATGTAATGTGTGGTTTTGATGAAATGGACGGACTAAGATACACGCCATTAACTCCTGTTTAGAAATGATCACAATCAAAATTGGTGGAAGTGTAGTGGATGATTTACATCCATCAACGATTTTAGATATTAAAAAAATAGCAGAAACTGAAGGAATTATAATTGTTCATGGCGGAGGAAAAGAAGTTACCAAAGTATGCGAACAACTTGGAAAAGAACCAAAATTCGTAACATCACCAAGTGGCATTAAGAGCAGATATACAGACAAAGAAACTGCAGAAATTTTCACCATGGTGATGTCAGGTAGAATCAATAAAACAATTGTCCAAATGCTTCAGAAAAATGGTATTAATGCAATTGGACTTTCAGGAGTCGATGCAAAGGTCATTCAAGCAGATAGAAAAAAGAAATTACTCATAGTTAATGAAAAAGGTAGAAAACAAGCAATTGATGGAGGATACACAGGGAAAATCAGAGAAGTTAATTCAAAATTCATCTTATCACTTTTAGAGCAAGGTCTCACGCCTGTAATTTCACCCATTGCAATTAGTGAAGAATCAGAATTTCTCAACATCGATGGAGACAGGGCTGCAGCATATGTTGCAGGTAAAGTTGGTTGTGATAAAGTATTATTCATCACAAATGTAGATGGATTATTAATGGATGACAAACTTGTTCCAAAACTAACATTGGCAGAAGCAAAAGAGATTAGACCAAAAATTGGACCTGGAATGGAAAAAAAGATTTTGGCATCAACTGAAGCTCTAGATATGGGAGTGAAAGAAGCATTGATTGGAAATGGACAAAGAGAAAACCCAATTTCATCAGCAATTGCACATGATAATTGTACGGTGATTGAACATGAGTGAAGACCAATTTATGGGAAATCTATATCAAAGATTTCCAGTAACAATTGAAAAAGGTGAAGGATCTCATGTATGGGATATCGATGGAAAAGAATACATCGATTGTATGGGAGGGTATGGAGTAGCTTTAGTTGGCCATAAAAACAAAAAAGTCAATGATGCAATCAAAGAACAGATTGATAAAATAATTACAGTTCACAGTTCCCTATACAATAAAACCAGAGAAGAATTTTTGACAACCCTTATAGGTTTAGCACCAAAAGGTTTGACACAAGTTCATCTAAACAACAGTGGTGCTGAAGCTATAGAAGCTGCAATGAAATTTGCAAGAAAGTTTACAGGAAAAAAAGGAATGGTCGCAATGAAAGGATCATACCATGGAAAATCATTTGGAGCATTATCATTAACATTTAATCCAAAATATAGAAAAGCATTTGCACCACTAGTAGAGAAAGTTTCTTTTGCATCGTTTGGAGACATGGAATCATTACGTTCAGTAATTGATGATGATACAGCATTTGTGATTTTAGAACCTATTCAAGGTGAAAGTGGAATTGTTGTTGCACCTGAAGGATTTTTACAAGAAGTTAGAAAACTTTGTGACGAAAAAGGAATCGTGTTAATTTTTGACGAAATACAAGCTGGTTTAGGTAGAACAGGACGATTATGGGCATGTGATCATTGGAATACTGCACCTGACATCTTGTGTCTTGCAAAAGGAATTGCAGGAGGAGTACCAATGGGTGCAACTCTTGTAAGACCAGATATCTTAGCTTCAATTACTAAAGGCGAACATTCATCTACATTTGGAGGTAATCCAATATCTTGTGCAGCAGGAACTGCAGCTCTTAAAGCAATTACAGAAGATGGTTTAATTGAGAATGCAGATAAGATGGGAAAACTATTCAGAGAAGGTTTAGAAAAATTAAAAGAGAAACACGATATGATTAGAGAGATTAGAGGCAAAGGCCTCATGATAGGAATTGAGATGAAATTTGAGGTTAAAGATATCTTGATGGGATTAATCAAAAAAGGAGTTTTAATGCTCTATTCTGGAAGAAACATCCTCAGAATTCTCCCTCCATTAGTAATATCAGAAGATGACGTAACAAAAGTTTTACATGCTCTGGATTCAGTACTAACAGAAGAGGAAGAAAAAAGAAATGTACAAGGATAAAGTAGATGAAAAAATTATCGGGTATCTAAAAGAAGATTCCAGAGAGTCATTTGTAGACATAGGGAAAAAACTAAAACTATCAGAATCTGCAGTTAGAAGACGTGTAAAGAATTTAGTAGACAGCGGAACTATTAAGAAATTCACTTTGGAAATTGGAGAAGAAAATACCACTAGTGCAATTGTTTTAGTTTCAGTAGATTCTGCAACAGATACATCCAAGGTATCACTAAAACTTGCAAAATTAGATGGGGTGAAAACAGTTTATGAGATTACTGGTCAATATGACATTACAACTATAATGAGTGCAACAAATATTGCAGAAATTAATTCCACCATTGACGCTCTAAGGAAAATTCCAGGAGTAGTAGATACCAACACAGTCATAATTTTAAGAAAAATTATCTAATCACGACTTTCGTTTCAAAATTTAATTTTAAAACTAAATTAGGATCATTTTTGCTTTTTATCACCGAAGTTAGTACGAATATGTTTATATCATCAATTTATGTCAACGATATCAGTAATGAAAGATCCGAATCACTATGCAAACATATACAACGCATATGAAAAAAATCCAAAGAAAATTAGAATTTTGGATAGTACTCTAAGAGAAGGTGAGCAACATCCAGGTGTTTCATTTACGAATAAACAAAGAATTCAGATTGCATGGATGTTAGATTATTTTGGTGTTGATCAAATTGAAATTTCCCCAGTAGTGTCTAACGATCATAAAGAAGCAACTAAAACAATTATCAAACAAGGGTTAAAAGCTGACATTGTTTCCCACGGACGTGCACTCAAATCAGATATAGACATTTCATTAGATTGTGATGCAAAATGGTGTGCAGCATATTTGGGAATTTCAGATATTCATCTAAAAGATAAATTAAGAATTTCAAGGGAAGAAGCACTTGAAAGGGCAGTAGAAACTGTAGAATATGCAAAATCCCATGGACTAAAAATTAGATTCACAGTGGAAGATGGAAGTAGAGCAGAACCAGAATTTCTATTAAAAGTTTGCAAAGCTATCGAAGAGGCAGGAGTTGATAGAATTAGTCTCCCAGATACTGTAGGAATTCTACGTCCAATTGGAATGTATAATTTTGTTAAAAAAGTAAAAGAGGTTGTAGATGTGCCATTAGATGCACATGTGCATAATGACATTGGTTTTGCAGTAGCAAATGCATTTTCAGCATGTGATGCAGGAGTAGATCAAATTCACACTACAATTGACGGAATTGGAGAAAGAACAGGAATTCCTCCCCTTGCAGAAGTGGCAGTAGCATTAACTTATCTTTACAAATCACCAAACGATTTCAGGTTAGACATGTTACTTGACTTGTCTAGATTAATTGAAGAATACACATCGATTACACCATATGACTCTAAACCCATAGTAGGTTCATCAGCTTACAAACACAAAGCAGGCACACATCTTGCAGCAATTCTTCGAAATCCTGCAGCCTATGAGCCAATTCCTCCTAGAGCAGTTGGAAATAGGCGAAAGATAGTGTTCGGAGAATTGGCAGGAAAAACAGGTGCAGCATATTTGATGTCCCTTTTAGGATTGGAAAAGAACGATGAAGGTGCAAAAGCTGTCGCTGCAGGGTTAAAGGGTCTAAGAATGGGTGATCTCATAGAGATCCCTCTAGAAGACAGACTTGAAAAAAAGATAATTAATGATAAATTAGAGGAGTAACGAAGAGAGAATATGTCAAAATGTGAAGAATGTGATGCAGATATTTCCATCCCAAGTGATGCACTTGAAGGAGAAATCGTAACATGTCCGGAATGTGGCGCAAGTTTTGAATTGTCTAAAGGTTCAAGCGGTTTCGATCTAAAGCCGGCCCAAACGGTTGGCGAGGATTGGGGACAGTGAATCCTGACGTTACCATTCTTTACGATACCATCCGTTGGGAAGAAAAAGCTCTGTTAGAAGCAGGCAAAAAAAAGAACATCAACATTCAGATGGTCGATTGTAAAAAATTGGCAATAGATTTAGAAAAAAAACCTGAAGATTATGGTGTAGTTATTCAGAGATGCGTGAGCTATTATAGAAATTTACACTCAACTGCAGCTCTTGAAGGATTAGGTGTCAAAGTTATCAATTGTCTCAACACAGGAGTTTTTGCAGGAAATAAATTATTTACACATATGTTATTAAAAAAATTCGGGGTTCCAACACCAGATGCAACTGTAGCCTTTTCAAAAGATGCAGCACTTGAAGCATTAGATTCACAAGGATATCCAAGAGTGATAAAACCTACAGTTGGTAGTTGGGGAAGATTAATTTCAAAATTAAATGAAAGAGATGCAGCTGAAGGAATTATTGAAAGCAGAGAGAATATGTATCCAATTTATCAAGTTCATTATTTAGAAGAATTTGTACAAAGACCACCAAGAGACATTAGAGCAATCATGGTAGGAGATAAGATAGTTGCAGCAATTTATCGTTCATCTAAACATTGGAAAACCAACATGGCACTTGGAGGAACAGCTGAGCCATGTGAAGTAACACAAGAGATGGAAGAGATGTGTATTAAAGCAAAACATGCAATTCAAGGAGATATCGTAGGTGTAGATTTGATGGAAAGCGATGAGAAAGGACTAGTTGTACATGAGGTAAACAATACAACAGAATACAAAAACACAGTTAGAGTGTGTGAAGTGGATATTCCTTCCTTAATGCTAGACTATGCACTGAAGATAGAAAAGTAAGAATTGGACACTAATTTCACAGTAACACCAAGATTTGCAGTCAAGATGCTAGAGAAAGCACTTAGACTTTACACTCCATCACTGAGTGAAAAACCAATGGCAGAATTTTTGGCAGACAAATGTGATGATTTAGGATTTGAGGATATTCAGATAGATGAAGTGGGTAATGTAATTGCAAAAAAAGGTTCTGGATCTCCAAAAATTATGTTATGTGGACATATGGATGTAGTACCAGGGAAGGTCAAAGTTAGAAAAGAGGGAGATTCACTTTATGGTAGAGGAGCATCAGATGCAAAAGCACCATTAATGGCAATGTTATTTGCTGCAGCTTCAATTCAAAATAATAATGGAACCGTATTTTTTGTCGGAGCAGTAGATGAAGAAGGCAATGCCACAGGTATTAAAAATTTAGTTAAGAAAAAGATGGATATCGATTACGCAATTTTTGGAGAACCAAGTGGAATTAAACAAGTAACAATCGCATACAAAGGAAGATTGGCAATAAATCTCAAAATCAGCGTACCAGATAGCTCTCATGCAAGTGCACCATGGTTGTCAAAAAATGCAATTTTAGAATCTATGATATTTGCAAGGGAATTAAAAGAAAAACTAGAAGCAAATCAAGAAAGTAAAACTAAAGGAATGTTATTGACAGCTACAATGACTGAAGTGAAAGGAGGAACAAGTCACAATGTTACTCCAAAAGATTGTGAAACAACTTTTGATATTAGAATCCCAGTAGATATGAATTGTAAAACAATTGAACAAAAAATTTCAACACTTGTCAAAGAAATATCTCAAGAAAGAGATGTCGAAGCATTTTATTCAATTTTAGATGAAACTGAACCCTTTGAAGCTCCTCATAATTCAGCACTAGTCAGAGCTTTTACTCTAGGGATTATGGAAACTGAGCATTCAAGACCCACTTTAATTAGAAAAACAGGAACTGGAGACATGAATGTTCTCGGGAATCAATGGAAAATTCCAGTTGTAACTTATGGACCAGGAGATCCTCACGAAGCCCATACAATTGATGAGAAAGTTTCAATAGATGAATATCTCAGAGGAATAGAAATTCTCAAGAAAACACTACAGCATTTAAAAAGACTTCATGATAAAAATATTCAATAATGCTGTGGTTTGTCGGTCTAGGGATTTCGGGATTCAAGTCTATTCCTAGTGAAGCACTAGATGTATTATCAAAAGCAGATATTGTGTATTTGGAACAATTTACGAGTCCAATAGCAAAATCAGATCTAACAAAAATCAAAAATGCAACAAAAGGAGAATTCAGACTTGCAAAAAGATGGCTAGTTGAAGATGGTAGTGAAATTTTAAAAAATGCAAAGAAAAAGAAAGTGGTTTTATTGGCATATGGAGATCCATACATCGCTACAACTCACATTGAATTAAGAACAAGAGCAATAGAAGATAAAATTAAAACATATTCAATTCATGCAGCATCATCGCTTACTTCAATGATAGGAGAATGTGGTTTGCATTTTTACAAAGTAGGAAGAATTGCAACAATAATGAGTGAGATGAAATCCCTAACAACTCCATATTATGTAATATACAAAAACATTATTGAAGGGAATCACACAGTACTTCTCTTAGAATATAATCAAGACAAAGATTTTTTCTTAGATCCTAAAGATGCATTAAATGGATTATTAGAAACTGAAAAAGGACAAATAAGAAATGTCATTAGTCCATCTACATATGTAATTATTGCATCAAGAATAGGATTCAAAGATCAAAGTATTATTTCAGGAAAAATATCGAGTTTAAAGAAAACAGATTTTGGAAAACCACCACACACCGTAATTATTCCAGGAAGATTGCATTTTACAGAATCAGATGCCTTGAAAATATTTGGTCAATGTGTGGATGAACCATTTGATAATACAGAAAAAACAGAGAAAATATCCATACAAATGATGAAAAAATATGTTCCAATGGTAAGAGAAGCACTTGAAGAAGTAGAACCGCTATACAAAGACCAAAAAGAATTTCAGGGAATTTTGGAAAATGCAGAATTATACGTTAAAGATGCAGAAAAATTTCTCGAAGACGGTCAAGATGAGGTAGCAATATTGAGTATTGGTTATGCAGATGGTCTTGTCGATGCTTTAAGATTAGCAAAAGGCCTTGAACCAAAGATGTAATTTTTAGCGATGAATTAAAGAGAGGGTCAAAAATAGAAAAAATATTGGAACAAAGCGAAAAATCTATTTTATCTATCATGTATGCATGTCAGATTGAAGAAAAAGACGCATTTGAAATAATTAAGAAAAAAAGTATGTTTTCAGAAGATATGATTAATTCAAAAATTGACAATTTAATTCAAAACCAATTAGTAAATGAAGATAGAAACACACTCACCGAGAAAGGAAGAGATTCATTATGTATAGTATTAGCAGGAGGGGTTTTTGATATCATTCATCCCGGACATATCCACACACTAAATGCAGCAAAAGAATTAGGAGATGTTTTAGTGGTAGTTGTGGCAACAGACAATACGGCAGTAAAAATGAAGAAACGCAGACCACTTCATGCACAAGAACAAAGACAAGAATTAGTTAATTCATTATCAATGGTAGATCTTTGTTTAATTGGTCAAGAAAATGATATTTTTAAAACAGTAAACCATGTCCGGCCACAAATAATTGCATTAGGTTATGATCAAGCCCATCAAGAAAAATTCATCACAGAAGGATGTAAGAAAATTAATCTTGATGCAAAAGTTGCAAGATTACAATCACCAATTCCTGAAAGTTCCAGCTCTAAAATTCAAAAAGAGTATGGTGAATCCATTCACGGGATTTAGGAATTTATTGGAATTTTAATTGAAACTTTTGAACCATCTTTTAATTTAGCAATTTTTCTCAAACAAGTCTTTGAAATTAATTCTATTATAGAATCATCATGATGAGTACGTTCAAGAATGATTAATTCGCAATTTGCAGAATTATTGAGTTTTGCAGCAAAGCATTTTACCCATCCATAGGTTCTTTTTCCATCTGAGAAGCTCTTTATTTTGACACCATTCAAAGTTTCAAATTGTTTAATCGCTTCTTGATGAATTTTTTGATCTAGTTTAACATTTAGAGTTCCAGGATATGGAATATACCCAATTTTTGTTTCAAATTGTTTCGTATAGCCCTTTAGTCCCATATAGTATGCACCTTCACCCATTCCAGAAACCAAAGTACCTTTTAGTTCTACATGTGATGGAGAAGAATCAAGACTTTTTTGTAAAACTGCTGAGAGTTTTACCATTTCAGAAAACCCCTTTGAAGTAATTTTAACTGAAATGTTTCTTCCATTAATTATTCGCTCAATGAATTGATTTTGTTCTAATTCAAGAAGATGTTTTGATGCAGATTGTTGTGATTTTTTGATATTTTTTCCAAGTGAGGACGTAGTAATAGAAACATAATTGTATTTTGCACCTTTTGAAAGCAAATACGAGAGAGTTAAGAGGTGCTGAATTTTTAGTTCAGTCATCTATTCTAAGATACACCCAGGTCAGCGAATGTTTTTAGTGTCATTCCATCAGAGTTTGTCAATTTTGCAACTCTATGTCCAATTACACATTCAACACCAGCATTTTTGGCACCCTCTAAAAGTCTCTTGGTGATAATTCCATCCAACAAAAGATATTTGATTCCAGACTGTGAAGATAGTTTGCTTACAACTTCACTGATTGGAACTTTGAAAATTTCATTTTGATCACCATCTAATGCAACTGCCTCAAGGGTTTCATTGAGATTTGGAAATACTTTTGCAGCCATTTCAGATATAGGTTTATCATCTTCACTTTTTAGTTCAGGTGCAGGTTTTCCTTCTTTAATCTCATCAGCAATAGGTCTTAGAATTTCATCAATTCTTTGCGGAGTTAATTCTTCAACTTCAACACCAGAATCGGCTTGAATTTCATAGTCTAATGTAACAACAGATTTGAGTTCTTTAAGAATAAACCCACCTGATCTGTCACCATCAAGGAAAGCGACAACAGTATCTTTAGAATTACATAATTCTTTAATTGATTCATCAATTTTTGCACCTTCAATTGCAAGTGCATTATCAAATCCAGCCCTTAGAAGATTGATTACATCAGCTCTTCCTTCTACTAGAATAACCCAACTAGAATTAGCAAGGCCAGAACTACATGTTAGTTTTGATGGACCATATGTTGATAATTTTCCAGTATCACCTCGGTGAACATCATTTAGCATACTTTCACCTTCACTAACAGTTTTAGTTGCCCATTTTTGTTTGATTTCTTTTGCACGTTTTACAATATCATCTTTCTTTGCAGCTCGAACATCATCAATAGCTTCTAATCTGAATTTACAATCAAATGGACCTACTTTGTCAATGCTTTCAATACCGGCTGCAATTAATGCACAAGTATCAATATCAGTACTCATGGGAATTAATGCATCACCATTAGTAGTGTTTGTAGTAGGTTTTGCACTAACTTCAATGCGACCTACTTTAGAAACTCGTTGCAGCTCATTCAAATTCATCTCTGGGCCTAACAGTCCTTCTGTTTGGCCAAAGATGGCTCCGATTATATCTGCTCTTTCAACGAGTCCATCGACTTCATAGGAAAGTTTAACGTGATATTTGACAATTCCTGATTGAGGCATAAACTATTCATCTCCTTTATTATCATATTTTGAGGTTTTACCTGCGATATATGAGGGTATCGCAAAAAAGGATATCAAAAAAATGAAAATTTTCAAAAAATGTCTTTTCCATAGCATTCGCTAGGAAAAACTAAAAATGAAAAATAGTGATATTGGTTTATTCGGTGCTAAATGAGTGACCACATGAACAGGATTTTGTAACATTTGGATTGTTAATTTTGAATCCAGAACCCATTAGGCTTTCAATATAGTCTACGTTTGCACCTTGCAGATGATCAACACTGTAGCTGTCAACTAGAAGTTTGACGCCATTTTCTTCTAAGACAATGTCATCTTCTTCTGGTGCTTTTTCAAAACCCATTCCATATGATAGACCAGAACAACCGCCACCTTGAACATATACTCTAAGGTATTCAGGGGCTTCTGCTTCTTCTTTCATAAATTCTTGGATCTTTTCAGCTGCTTTTGAGGTAACTGTGACCATCTTTTGTGTTTGCTCAGTTGCCATTATGAAGAAAAAAGATGATTCAAAATATAAGAAGTTTTTCCCACCAGACACACTAGTAATTCAAGAAATCAAGGTAATTCTCTCATAGTTTTTAGTGATCAGCAATATGTTTGACCAAATCACTAGAAGTTAAAATTCCAACGACTTTATCATCATCAATAACAGGCAATTTTTTTACATTTCTAGTAGACATTAAATCTGATGCCACCCATAAATCAGAATCAGAATCAATTGAGATGAGTGGAGAAGACATTATTCTTCGGATAGGAGTGTCAATAGGATAAGAATGTGCAGTGATCTTAATTGCAAAGTCCCTATCAGTTACAATTCCAACGGGCAAATTATTTTCTAAAACTATCACAGCTCCAACCCCAGTATCTTCCATCATTTTTGCAGCATTAGTAGCAGTGATAGAAGAATCAACAGAGACAATAGAAGTATTCATAATTTGCTTTACCCAAGTTTTTTGTTGCATAGGATCAGATGAATTCATTGATAGATATTATGAAGAGAGATATTTCAAAGAGATAATCAAATTTCAATTATGATAATCATGTTCATTAAAATCAGAGCCTAAAGATACATACAAAATTACTGTGGTTTCAGTTGTCTGAAATTTTAGTTCTTTTTCAGGTAAGAAACTTCGAAAGACTTGAGTTAGTAATTGTTCAGTGAAAACAGACCACTTTAATCCCAAATCATGCTGAATCAAAAACGTATGCATATCACCCTCTACTCGATGATCAGAATTCATTCCTGATGCTCGCATGTAATCTTCTAATGTTTCAATACATCGTTTCAAATCATACCCACCTTTGATAAACAAAACAGTGTCCTTTATCATAGGAAACATCAAAGTGATTATTTCATCAATGTCTTGTCCATCTAATTCACCACCCAAGGCTTCAAGAATTCCTTTTGGAACTGGAATCATTCCAATTTTACTAGAAAATCTATCCCATTGAACATATTTTTCTAGAATCTGTCTAACAAGTACATTTTGTGAAATACCTTTTTGAGTTGATTCAGTTTCTAACTCAGAGACTAGTTTTTCTGGAAGTCTGTATGTAATGCTTCGAGTAGATTCTTTTTTTGAGGAATGTATTTGTCGATTTGATGTATTGAGATCTTTTTCCATCATTTTATCTCAAACAAAAATCCTCAATGGTTAACTTACAGGCGATGTGTTTGGAATCAATTCAACGGTGGTTATCTCTAAATCACATTTTAGAGAAATGGATTTTACCCTACTCTTGTATAGAAAGTACTTTTTTCCATCCTGATTAATTGAGCCAGAAATAGCAAGTAATTTGGCATCATATAGAGTCTGTAATCTTCTATACACAGTGCTAATAGGAATATTTTTTTCATTAGATATTTCCATAGCAGATTTTGGCTTTTCTAGAGTGTTATGGAGAATTAATTTACAATATTTGTCAGCAAGTATTTCCAAAATAACCTGCTTTCTACCATCATCCATTATTTTTTGAGATTGAATCAATTCTTGCATGATTATCAAGTATGAAAATTAGATATAACAAATCAGTACGCAGTGCAAGACAAAGAACACATATCTTATAAATTGGCAAAATTCAACATAGAGATATGAAAAACGCATCAAAAGTTGCATTTGTTCTAGTTATAGTATTATCAATTTCCCTAGTATCAATTTCAGTTAATTTTGCCAGTGCACAAGCAGTTCCAGATTGGGTAAAAAATACTGCATTGTGGTATGGTGAAGGAGTTGTTTCTGAAGGGGAATTTCTCAACATGATCAAGTTTTTGATTGAAAATAAAGTCATTGTTGTAGAAATATCAGAACATATACCTCAAGTTACAAATGCAGAGATATTCATTCCCAATGGAAACTTTGATGTTACTGGTGCAGGATTTTATTCTCCATTGAATCTTGAAATTCCAACAGGTACAACAGTTACATGGATAAATGATGATTCTGTACCTCACAATATACAAAGTATTGGGGAGAAAGGAAAGGTTATACAACTGTTTAATAGTCCTCCACTAAACACAGGAGATAAATTTGAATTTACATTTGAAGAATCAGGTGTTTACAACTACTTTTGTTCATTCCATCCATGGAGAGTTGGAGTAGTAACAGTATCTTAGAGATAGAAAAAACTCTAAAAAAATAACTAATAAAATAAAAAAGAAATTAGAAATAGCTATTTCTTTGACTTGTTCACAAATGCTGTCATTCGCTCTTCTCTGTCAGGATGAGTAAAACAGTTTCTCCAAGCAAGGAGTTCTAGTGCAAGACCAGTATCAAGATCTGCATTTCGTCCTTTGTTGATTGCAACTTTAGACATCTGAACACCCATAGTAGAGTTTCCAGCTATTTGTTGTGCCATTTTCAAAGCTTCTTCTTGTAATGATGCAAGAGGAACTACTTGATTTACAAGACCAATTTCTTTTGCTTCTTCTGCTTTGACCATTTTACCGGTGTAGACAAGTTCTTTTGCCTTTGCTATTCCCACAATTCTCATTAATCTTTGTGTGCCACCCCATCCTGGAGGGACACCAATTGTTACTTCTGGTTGACCTAGCCTAGCTGTATCTGCAGCTATTCTAATATCACAAGACATTGCAAGTTCACAACCTCCACCTAGAGCAAACCCATTAACTGCTGCAATAGTTGGTTGTTTTACCAATTCAACAGTTGCAGTAACAAGTTGACCTGTTTTTGCATATTCGACTGATTCATCTGCAGAGATTTTTGACATGTATTCAATATCTGCACCTGCAGAAAATGCCTTTTCTCCTTCACCAGTCAAAATGATGACTTTGACATCATCATTGTGGTTTAGTTCTTCAAAAGTTTTGATTAGTTCTTTTGCAACATCGGTATTCATAGCATTGAGTTTGTCAGGTCTATTGATCGTGACAGTACAAATGCCTTCAGAAGTAGATGTGGTAACTAGTGACATGATAATTTGGCAATGGATATGGGAATTAAATGTTCTCTATTTTCCGCGTACTTTGCCCCATTGAGCTAATGCAGATGCTGCTGCAACCCATGTTCGAAGATCTTGATAAACTGGAACATTGTGTGACTCAATCAGTTTTATCATTTTTTCAGTATATGGACCACCATTACCTCCAGCAAGAATAGGTTTCTTGTTTTTCTTTGAGAGATCAGATAGATAGCCTACAATTGTTTCTTCAAGAGGATCATCTTGGAAGACAAACCAAGGCATTGCAATATCAACATTATTTTCATCTAAGAATTGTTCAATGACAAATCTATAGTCATCTGCAGTAGCACCACCACCAACGTCTGCAGGATTACCGTTATGAATTGGAACAGTTGGAGGGAAATGATCCTTTATATTTTTCATAATTTTTGGAGATAATTTTCCTATTGCAAGACCATGTTTTTCTAGTTGATCAATTCCACCAATCATTGGACCTGCACCATTACTTGTCATTGCAACTTTGTTACCCTTTGCATGAGGTTGCCAGGCTAGTGCTTTTAGGACTCCAACTAATTCTTGATAACTGTCAACTGAAATAATTCCTGCTTGTTTGAATGCACCCATAATCATTGCATTAGAACCTCCAAGAGAACCGGTGTGTGATGCAGCTTGTTTTGCACCTGCAGCAGTTCTTCCACTCTTCCAAATAATAACTGGCTTCTTTTTTTCTTTCATTACACGTTTTGCAGTATTGATGAATTTTCTACCATCACCAAATCCTTCAACGTATAATCCAATTACTTTAGTTTGAGGATCATTTGCAGCATACCATATCATGTCTGCTTCATCAACATCAGAACGATTACCAAAACTAATCATTTTTGATAAACCAAACAAATCAGCACTTTCCAACATACTAATTCCCATAGTTCCACTTTGTGAAAAGAATGCAACATGGCCTAATTTTGAACGTACCATTCTTTCTTGTCCTTGGAATGCACAATCAAGTCTATTTGCTGCATTAAACATTCCAATACAATTAGGACCAATTACACGAATTTTGTGTTTTATAGATAATTCTTTGACTTCAGCTTCCATTACTGCTCTGTCACCACCAAGTTCTTTACCGCCACCTGAAACAATTACAACATTATGAATTCCTTTTTTAGCACAGGCTTTCATAATTGGGACACATGCTGAAAGATCAATACAAACAACAACCAGATCAACTTTTCCTGGTATGTCTTCTAATGATGGATAACATTTGATTCCAAGAATTGATTTTTGTTTAGGATTAATTGGATATACTTTACCTTTGTAATCTTGTTTTCCAAGTGCATCTAATACAGAATTACCAATCTTTCCAGGTGTTGCAGATGCACCAACTAGTGCAACAGATTTTGGAGTAAAGAAGGACTCCATTGATGTAATGTTTGGTTTAGCTTTTGAGATTGAATTCTTTTTGAATTTATTATTTAAAATAATTTTTGCATCAACTACAAAATGAGATTTTGGATATACAATTACTGGATTAAAGTCAATACTGTTAATGTAATCGGCATTATCTACACCTAGTTTACCAATGTCTACCAACATTTTTGCAACCATGTTTAGGTCAACTGGAGCACTACCTCTGAATCCTTTGAGAAGTTTGGAACCTTTGAGTTCATTAATCATAGATTTTGCATCAGATGTTGTAATTGGTAACATTCTAAATGCAACATCTTTGAAAACCTCAGTCATTACTCCACCTAATCCTGCCATGATCATTGGACCAAATTGTGGATCATTTTGAATACCTACAATTAGTTCAACACCTTTTGGAACCATTTTCTCCAAAAGAATGCCTTTAACGTTAACTCCTTTCTTTTTAGAAAGTCTACCATACATGTCATTGAATGTTTTTTTAACATCAGCTACATTGTTTACTCCAACTTTGACACCACCAACATCAGTCTTGTGTAAGATTTGTGGAGATACTACTTTCATTACAAGTGGAAAGCCAATTTTTTTTGCTTGTTTTGCCGCATCTTCAGCAGATGTTGCTAATGCAAATGGTGGAACTTTGACACCATAAGATTTGAGAATAGATTTTGATGATTCTTCAGTGATAACCTTGTGATCGGTTTGAATTATTTCTTCAAAAATTTTCTTCACTGCTGACATCGTTCGATCGATAAATCAAAACTCAATATATTAAACTTTGGTCAAAGATCAAATGATGATTTGAAATTGTTGTAAAAATTCTTCATATTTGATTTTACAATTGAAATATTCTCATTTATTTCTGATCGGATTTCTTGTGGATTGATATATGAGATTTTTTGTAATTTTTCTTTGGTGTTATCAAGCCACGAATTCACCATCTCTTCATTTACCTCTAAATGAAATTGTAATCCAATAGCACTTTTGTATTGAAATGCTTGATTTAGATAATGCTCAGATGAGGCTAATCTCAGGGCACCTTGAGGCAAATCAAAGGTATCACCATGCCAATGAAAAACAGTGAATGGATTTTGAAAACCTGAAAAAAATGTAGAGTTACTAGAAATTTTCAAATCATTGTAAAAACCAATCTCTTTTTTTGGACCAGAATAGACTTTAGCACCAAAAGTTTTTGCAATTAGTTGTGATCCTAAACAAATTCCCAAAACAGGGATATCGTTATTTACAGAATTTTTAATTAATTCTTGTTCTTCTATAAGATAAGGAAAATCATCATTAGCACTTTCAGGAGCACCTAATATCACTACCAATGAAAATTTTTTGTGAGGAATTGTTTCATGTTTTGCATTAATTGAAGTAATACCAAATCCATCACGAGCTAATAATTCTCCCAAATACCCTGAACTTTCAATCCGAGTATTTTGTACTACTAAGACATCAGACATATTTTGAATTAAATTGAAAAATAATTGAATTAAGGCCAGATGCCTTTTTGATTAAATGCTTCTAAAACACGTTCAAC
>JACNFR010000054.1 GCA_014384555.1 Candidatus Nitrosopumilus sp.
TAATGAATCAAGAAGTAGATTCGACTGGATTATTTGATCGTGATCTTTCATAAACGATTACACCTACTAAACCAAGTGCAAATAAAACTACAGTAATTATTGGAATTGAATCAAAAATTCCTGCCATTATTTATCATTAAAAGAGACCGTTAAAAATCTTCACTATTATCGGATAATCCAATTTTATTAATTGTGTAAGAAAAATTTTCATTTTTTAATGCCCAATAAATTTGGCCATTGTATTTTGATAAATTTCTAAAAAGATGAATTTTGATATGAGTGAAAGGATCAATTGCATTCTGCATATTTTCAATTTCTTTATCTTCCAGATTTCTTATCATATTAGTAAAAACAATTGGAATTTTTTTTGTTATTGCAAAATTAGAAAGATTATACATGTATTTCATAAATAAAGAGTTTTTTTCAAAAGTGGATTCATTATTTTGATATTCATAAGAAAACAAATCAGTAATATTATCAATTACTATTAAAGAAAAATTACTTTCTTTCAAATTTAAAATAGATTTGATTTGTTCGGACGTATTTGTAATTCTAGATACAGTAATTTTTTCAAGTATATTCATATCAATTTTAGATTCTTTTTGAATTTCTAAGATTCTTTCAGGTCTAAATCCTCCTGTAGTATCCAAATACAAAACATTTCCACCATTTTTAATGGAATTAATCAATAATTGTAATAATAGTAGAGTTTTTCCAGTTCCATTTTCACCAAAAATATCTACAACTACACCATCAGGAATTCCTCCTGCCAAGAATTTATCTAATTTTTGTAAACCAGTAGAGATCATTTGTATAATTATTAGAAAAAGAAGAAAAAATTTAAGGAATTTTGCTATTCATAAAGGAGGTAAGGCTTTTATGCTGGTGAACAAAGTTTCAAAACAAGTGAACAATTAGTGTCCCAGACAAATAGTGCAAAAAGACCTCTAACAACTCTTCAAAAAAGTACAAAAAAGAAAGTTACTGTAAGACTGAAGAATGAAGTTGAGTATAAAGGAAAAATGGATAATGTTGATTCTTATATGAATTTGATTATGACTGATGCTGAAGAGATGCATGATGGCAAAACTATTGCAAATTATGGTAGAGTTATCGTAAGGGGCAACAACGTATTATTTATCAAACTAGAAAACGAACTCTAGTTAGAGAGTGGTTTTATGACCAATAATTTTCTATTTACTTCTGAATCAGTAACTGAAGGACATCCAGATAAAATATGTGATAATATTTCTGATGCATTCTTAGACGAATATCTTAGACAAGATCCTAATTCTAGAGTTGCAGTTGAAACAATGGTTACAACGGATTATGTAGTTATATCTGGAGAAGTTACATCAAACGCAGAATTTGATAAAAAAGCTCAAGAAGAATTAGTTAGGAAGACTATCAAAGAGATTGGTTACGATAACAAAGATTTGATGTTTGATGGTGATAGTTGTAAAGTTGATTTAAAATTACATTCACAAAGTCCAGATATCAGTCAAGGTGTAACAGCAACAGAAGAAAAAGAACAAGGAGCAGGAGATCAAGGTTTGATGTTTGGTTATGCATCAAATGAAACTAAAGAACTAATGCCTATGCCAATTTTACTAGCACATAAACTTATTCAAAAATTATCACAAGTAAGAAGAGATGGTACTTTACCATGGGTTAGACCTGATGGCAAATCACAAGTATCTGTAAGATATGTAGATAACAAACCTACAAAAATTGAGACAGTTGTTATATCAACACAACACGCTCCAGAAGTTTCTCAAGAGGAAATATCGAGAGAGATTATTGATAAAGTTATCAAGCCAGTTTTAGGAAATCTTTGGAATGATGAAGTTAAAACTCACATAAATCCTACAGGAAAATTTGTAATCGGCGGTCCACATGGTGATGCAGGATTAACTGGAAGGAAAATTATTGTTGACAGCTATGGTGGATTTGGTAGACATGGTGGAGGTGCTTTCTCAGGAAAGGATCCATCTAAAGTTGACAGATCTGCATGTTACATGTGTAGATACATTGCAAAAAATCTAGTAGCTGCAGGATTAGCCGATAGATGTGAAGTTCAATTAGCATATGCCATAGGAGTTGCAGAACCAGTATCACTTTATGTAAATACATTTGGAACAAATAAAATTCCTGAGAGTCAAATTGAGGAGTTAGTTAGAAAGAATTTCGATATGAAACCATCTGGGATTATATCTCAATTAGATTTGAAAAGACCAATTTACAAAAAAACTGCTGCTTATGGTCATTTTGGAAGAAATGAACCTGAATTCACTTGGGAAAAAACTGATAAATCTGAAACATTAAAGCAATCTGCCGGATTGTAGTGATTTCAATACGGATTTAAATTTAATTTTAGATATTTTAGATAATCTTTTGTGATTTCCTTTAAAATTACCAATCAAAATATTGAGATCGTCAATTCCAAAATTAGATTTTGAATTTATTATTGCATTATGATATGCCTCTTCAAGTTTGATTTTTCTAATTTTTGTTTTAGTTCCTTTAGAAAAAAGTTTAACATATTTTTCAAAAGTTACATAATCAGGTCCAACAAGATCAATAATTTTATTATTAAATTTTGATTGTAGTGCTGATTCAAAAATGACTTTTACAACATCAGACACATGTATGGGCTGAATTGAATAGGTTCCAGACCCAGGAATTATAATTTCGCCAGATTTAATTTGTTTTTTTAGGTTTTTTGTAAACAAGTCATCTTTTCCAACAATATATGAAGGTCTAAAAACTGTAAAATCTAAACCAGAATCAATAATTTGTTTTTCAGCATTGTATTTTGAAATGAAGTAACCTAACGAGGTGTTTGATGAAACTCCCAGACCGCTTAGAAAAATAATTTTTTTTATTCTAGCTTTTTTACTTAAATTTACAATATGTTTTGTTAATTCAGTATTTATTATGTCATAGTCAGTGTTTATAGATTGTTTTCCTATTCCAACAAGATGAATTAATACATCTGAATTTTGTATTTTTTTAAGAAGATTTTTTTCATCATAATTATTTGAGATGATTTTAGTTTCACATTTAAAATTCTTAAAGTCATTTCTAGAGATTGAAATTAATTCAATATTTTTTTCTGATAAATATTTTCGAAGATTTTTTGCAATAAATCCACTGGCCCCAGTAACAACAATCTTCATAGGTTTAACCATAATAGAACCAAGTTTGTTTTAATTTTAAATCTATTTGAATAATTTTCAAAAATTAAGAAATAAGAGTTAATACCATAAAATGAATACAACTAATGTGGAAGAAGAAAAGACAAAATTAAAGACAGGTTATACTACAGGGAGTTGTGCAACTGCTGCATCAAAAGCCGCATTATTATCAATAATTAATCAGAAAAAAATTGAAAATGTAGATATTTTATTACCAAAAAGATCCTATATTCAAATTCCAATTAATTCATGTGAATTTGAATCTGATAAAGCAAAATGCATAGTAATCAAAAATGGAGGGGATGATCCAGATGTTACTCATGGAGCAGAAATTATTGTAGAATTGTCATTTACTGAAAAAATAAATGAAGTTGAGATCGATGGGGGAGAAGGAGTTGGCATAGTAACCAAACAAGGGTTAGGTTTGGAAATCAACAAACCTGCAATAAACCCAGTTCCTAAAAAAATGATTACTGAAAATCTAAGGGAAGTAGGAAAAGAAATTCTCTCAGAAAAAGGAATTAGAATAATTATTTCAGTACCTAAAGGAAAAGAGTTAGGACCAAAAACTGACAATCCAAGATTAGGAATCATAAACGGAATTTCAATTTTAGGGACAAGTGGAATTGTTATTCCATTTTCTACAGCAGCTTATGCAGCATCAATTAGACAGAATTTGGATGTAGCAATTGCAGCCGGAAATGATACAGTAGTACTTACAACTGGTGGGAGAAGTGAAGATTTTGCAAAAAAAATAGTAGATTTACCAGAACATTGTTTTGTACAGATAGGTGATTTTTCAGGATATGCAATTCAACAATGTGGTAGAAAAGATATCAAAAGAGCATATGTTGTAGGTTTTATTGGAAAGCTAGCAAAAATGGCAGCAGGAGTAAAACAAACTCATGTTAAAGGATCTAAAGTAGATATGAGTTTTCTAGCTGAATTAGCTCAAAAATGTAATTCTAATGAAAGTGTAATTCAAGAGATAAAAAAAGCAAATACAGCAAGACATGTTTCAGAAATTATTCAAAAAAATAAGATCGGAGGATTTTTTGACCTAATTTGTGATGAGACGTATAAACATATGAGAAAACATTCAGAAGAAAAAGTTCCAATTGATGTAATATTGTTTGATTTTGAAGGAAATATTCTGGCTAGAAAATCTGAACAGTAAGGTATTTTATTAAAGTTCAAAGATTTTGATTATGGAAAAAACTTCAGTTCTTGCTATTACTAAAAACGGAGTAAATATTGGAGAAAATTTAAAAAAACTATTCCCAGATTGGGATGTATTTGCTCCATCAAAATTAGCAACTGATGCAGTAGGAATTACATGGTATTCTGAGCCTACAACAGAGAAAATTATTGAACTTTTTAAAAATAATAATGCATTAATCTGTATTTTTTCATTAGGAGCAGTAATTAGATTAATTGCTCCATATTTGAAAGATAAAAAAACAGATCCTGCAGTAATTGTAATTGATGATAAAACAAATTTTGTAATTAGTGTTTTATCTGGACATATAGGTGGAGCCAATGAACTAACTGAGGAGATTGCAGAAAAACTTGGATCTTTGCCCATAATCACTACAGCAGCTGATGTAAACAAAACAATTGCAGTAGATCTTGTAGGAAGAGAATTTAATTGGAAAATAGATGATGATTCAACAGTAACTAAAATTAGTGCTCATATGGTAAATGAAGAACCAATTGGGGTATTTCAGGAAGCAGGAGAGAAAAATTGGTATAAAAAATTACCAAAAAATGTTATAATTTATGAAAATATTGAAGATTTAAAAAAATCAAATTCTAAAGCTCACTTGATAATTTCTGACAAAATAATTGAAGAAAAAATATCAAAAGAATCTGTGATATATCGTCCAGCAAGTTTAGTAATTGGAATTGGATTACACTGGGATACTTCAAAAGAAACAATCAGAGAAGGGATTGAGTTTTGCCTAGAGAAATTTAAACTAAGTTCAAAATCTATTGCAAAATTAGTGTCCATAAAAAAACCAGAGGATGTACAAGGGTTAATTGATCTTGGAATGGAGATGGGAATTCAGGTAGAGTATGTAGATAGAGAAGATTTAGCAGAGATATCTGCCCCAAATCCTTCTGAAACCGTAAAAGCCTTTGAAGGAACTGCAAGTGTATCAGAAGCTGCTGCGATCAAAGTATCAAATGGGGAATTAATAGTAGAAAAGCAGAAATTCCCACCAAATTTGACCATAGCTATAGCGAGGATAATGAATTGAAACGAGGATTATTACTTATTGACAGAGGCAGTAGAGAAAGAGAAGCATCTGAAGAATTAGATGTGATTTGCCAGGGAATAAAAGCAAAAGGAGACTATGTTTTTACAGATTATTGTTTTCTAGAGGTAGAACCACCATATATTGAAGATGGAATTCCCAAATCCCTAAAACAAGATATTGATTCCTTGACTATAGTTCCTTACTTTTTGTATCCTGGTAAAAAAGTGAAAATTGCAGTTACAGAGGCAATGAAATATCAAAAAGATACCAAAGTAAAATTTGTCGTTACGAAGCAAATGAGCATGCATAAAACTTTGATCGATGTTGTTGAAAGTAGAATAGATACAACATTAAAAGAAAATGAAATTACTCTTTCAAATAACGAAGTAGATGTAATGATTATTGGGCACGGAAGTAAGGATCCTAATGCACAAAGATCATTAGATTACATTGTAAATGAATTAAAAGATTCTTACAGAAATGTTAGTAGATGTTGGCTGGAAATAGAACAACCAGATATTTTTGAAGGAATTAAAAAATGTGAAAAAGATAATCCAAAAGTTTTGATAATTGTTTTTTATTTTCTTCATGAAGGAGCACATGTAAAAACTGACATTAATAATGATTTGATACCAGCACTTGAAAAATCTACTATAGAAAAAGCATACATTACCAAACATATTGGAACGGATCAAAAAATGATAGATTTGATTTTAGAGAGAGCAAAAGAGGTAGAAGATGCAAACTAAGAAAGGCCAATCAATTGAAGACGCAAGTATGCAAATGATTGAAGATGAGATTGGTTCACATAATTTCAGTGAAAAAGAATGGCCTATTGTTAGAAGAATAATTCATTCAACAGCAGATTTTGATTTTGCAGATAAAAATAGATTAATTTTTCATAAAGATGCAATTGTAAGTGGAATGAATGCTTTGAGAAATGGTTGTAGCATAGTAGTTGATGTCAACGGAGTAATTGGAGGAATGAACAAGCAAAATCCAAAAGATTTTGGAAATACTGTAGTTTGTAATATTTCAAAACCAGAAATAATGGAATTGGCAAAAAAAGAAGGTAAAACTCGTTCCCAAGTATCCATGAGGACTGCTGCATCAGATATTGATGGAGGAGTCGTAGCAATAGGAAATGCCCCAACTGCACTTCAAGAAGTAATTCAGATGGTAAAAGAAGGCATAGTAAAACCAGCTTTAATCATCGGAATCCCAGTAGGATTCATCTGTGCTGCAGAATCAAAAGAAGAATTAGCAAAGTTAGAAGAAGCTCCATTTATCACCAATATTGGTAGGAAAGGGGGCAGTTCTTCAGTATCGGCTACAATTAATGCAATTTTCAAACTAATTAGGGCAGAATCATCTCTTTGAATATTTTATACAATTTTTAACAAAAATTTCTGCATAGTTTGAGCTATCAAAATAGAGATGACCATATGATGCTAATGTGTTATCTTGGATTAATCCATCTTGATGTTTCTTGATTCCTTCACCAATTTCTAGAGTATATGCAAATTTTGAATCAGATGAAACAGAATCTAAATGTGAATAGTGAAATTCATGTCCTTGAAAATCATGTAGTTTTTCAGATATCGAATTTTTTGAAATAATCTTGCCTTTTGTGTAATTTAATCTCATTTTTTTGGTCATTTTAGTTTCAGCATCAAAGAGACCAATCATTTTGTATTTTTTATTTTCAGATAAAATAGATTTTGTCAGATACATTAATCCGCCACATTCAGCATAAATTGGAAGATTATCTTCAGATAATTTCTTTATGGATTTTTTCATGATTTGATTTTTTTCAAGAGAATTACCTAAAACTTCAGGGAATCCACCACCGATGTAAAGGCCATCACATTTTGGAATTTTTTTGTCTTTTACAGGACTGAAAAATTTTAATTTTGCACCTTCACGACGTAATGCTTCTAAATTATCTTGATAATAGAAATTAAATGAAGTGTCAAGTGCAACTGCTATAGTAGTTTTTGATTTTTTGTGTATGAGTTTTGATTTATGAGTGAAATCAGATGAACTTTTTGCGATTTTAATTATTTGATTAATATCAATATTTTTTGAAATAATTTTAGAAATTTTTTCAATTTGTTTTTTTAGAATTTTATTTTCTAATGTTGAAATTAATCCAAGATGTCTAGAAGGCATATTCAATAAAGGGGTTTTTGGAATTACACCAATTATTGGAATTTTAGTTTTTTCTAAAGCACTTCTACACAAAAGTTCATGTTTTTTGCTGCCTATTTTGTTAAGAATGATTCCAGAAATACGTGAATTTCTATGAAATTTTAAAAATCCAAGGGCAGTTGCAGCAATAGAACGAGAAGTTTTACTTGCATCTAGAACCAACAGTACAGAAGATTTTGTTAATGATGCTACATGATGAGTACTGGCATAGTTAGAATCACCGCCAAATCCATCATAATATCCCATTACCCCTTCAATTACAGATACGTTAGATTTTGAGTTTGAAAGAAAGCTATTCAAAAGTTGACGTTCTCCCATCAACCATGCATCCAAGTTGTATGTTTCATTTTTTGAAATACTTGACAGATAACTGGGATCAATATAATCAGGTCCAACCTTAAATGGTTGAACACTAAATCCTTGCTTTTGTAAACCATGAATTATTGAGCAAGTGATTGATGTCTTTCCTACTCCACTAGTGGTACCTGCAATTACAATTCTTGGAATTCTCAATTGCATGACTAGAACCATTTTTTATTTAAATTGATAGATTTTTGAAAATCCTCAATGTTTTTAGTGAGAATCATTAGATGTAATTTATGGAAAAAGATGGTTTAACCATTGTCTATACTGGAAAAGGTAAAGGTAAAACAACTGCAGCTTTAGGAATTGCATTACGTGCAACAGGATATGAAAAGAAAACTTGTATGATTCAATTTATCAAAGGATCATGGCACTATGGTGAAATGGATTCATCTAAAAGACTTGAACCAGAATTTGAAATGATTGCAGTTGGAAAAGGATTTGTTGGTATAATCGATGATAAAAGTGCAAAAGAAGATCATGTAAAAGTTGCAAAAGAAGCTATTAGGATCAGTAATGAGAGAATTCAGTCAGGAAACTATGATATTGTAATTTTAGATGAAATAAACTATGCAGTTAATCTCAATTTGATTTCTGTTGATGAGGTTCTAAATATTATCAAATCAAAACCAAAAGATGTAGACTTGATATTAACAGGTAATTATGCTAAAGACGAAATCATTAAAATTGCTGATTTAGTTACAGAAATGAGAGAGATTAAACATCCATTTCAACAAGGAATCAAAGCAAAGAAAGGTATTGATTTCTAACCAGCAAACATTAATTTACGCATGGAGGAGTTTTAGAAGAAATGTCTACTGAAATTCAAGAAATGCCTGAGCAAGGTGAAATTGTTCTTGCAACTGTTACCAAAGTAATGGATCATGGAGCATATGTAACATTAGATGAATATGATGATATTCA